>DATEOL010000227.1:0-23015 GCA_035274025.1 Gemmatimonadales bacterium
ATCGTACTCAACAGCAACATCGCGCGCGACGTGACTTCGGCGCAGGTGCAGTGGCTCCGTGCCGACCTCACCGCAAACACGAAGGCGTGCACCATCGCCTACTGGCATCACCCCCGCTTCAGCTCCGGTTTGGAACACGGCAACGACCCCTCGGTGCAGGCCTTCTGGGACGTGCTCTACGAGTTCAACGCCGATGTCATCATGGGCGGACACGATCACGACTATGAGCGCTTCGCGCCACAGAACCCGAGCGGAGTCGCGGACAACACGCGCGGCATCCGCGAGTTCGTGGTGGGGACCGGCGGAAAGGGTCTCTATTCCCAGGGGATCCTGAAGGCGAACAGCCAGGTCTTCTACAACGGCAGGGCGGGGGTGCTCAAGCTGACCCTGTACGACGGCGGGTACAACTGGCAATTCGTCCCGGTGAGTGGTGTCTTCTCCGACACGGGGAGTGGTACGTGTCATTAGCTTTTAGCTGCTAGTAGCTAGTAGCTAGTAGCTAGTAGCTAGTAGCTAGCAGCTAGCAGCCTTAGAGAGGAACCCTTATGCGCAAGAAGCTGATCCTGTTAGGCGGAGCCTTGGCGGTGCTCGTCGCGGCCGCCAGCCCGCCTGCCAGCCAGTCCGCCTCGATGACCGTCTACAAGACGCCCACCTGCGGCTGCTGCGCCAAGTGGGTGGAGCACATGAAGTCCGCCGGATTCAAGGTGCAGGTCCAGGACATGGACGACCTCACCGAGATCAAGCAGGCGAGCGGGGTGCCGATCCCGATTCGCACCTGTCACACCGCCGTGGTGAGCGGGTACGTGATCGAGGGTCACGTTCCCGCCGACCTGGTGAAGAAGATGCTGGCCGAGAAGCCCAAAATGACGGGCATCGCGGTGCCGGGCATGCCCGTCGGGTCGCCCGGCATGGAGTCGGGTAACGAGAAATCGCCGTACGACGTCGTCCTCTTCGACAAGACCGGCAAGACCACGGTCTACGCCAAGCGGTGAACCGCGAAGATCCGCGCATGCGGACAGCAAGCGCTCTCGTCGCGGCGGTGCTCCTCCTGAGCCCGCCGCTTTTCGCACAGGGCCCGGACTGGGACCGGATCGCAGATCTCATGGTGGTGCGGACCCTCGCCCTCGCTCCCGGTGAGCGCGTGGTGATCCATCATGATGCGACGAGGGACGCGGGACTCGTCGCCGCGGTGCGCGCCGCCATCACCCGCGCGGGAGGTGTCGTCGCGGGCGAGCTGGTCTGGCCGGCAGGTGCTACCGCCGCGGTCTACGACACCATGTCGCTACCCACGCTCGCCGCCCGCGTGGCACGGGAGGACTCGGCCTATCTCCGGCTGATGAAGTCCGCATCCGTTTACCTCTGGCTGCACGCCCCTTCGCATCGCGACCAGCCGCGCCGGATCGAAAAAATGATTTCCACGTCCGGCGTTCGCGCGATCCATTTTCACTGGACCCTGCCGTCGGATCCCGCTGAGGCGACGACCGCCACGCAGATGTACGAGAAGGCAATCGCGGTCTCACCCGCCGAGCTCGACAAGCTGGAAGGCGGGATGGAACGCGCGCTCAAGGGAAAGCAGGTGCGACTCACCAGTCCGGGCGGGACCGATCTCCGCTTCACGATACCGGCCACTGCCTGGTTCCATCGCAACACCGGCAGCGCCACGAAGCAGAAGACCGCGAGCGCGCGCACGACGCGGGACCGCGAAGAGGAGCTGCCCGCGGGGGTCCTCCGTACAACCGACCTCCGGGACGCCGAGGGACTT
Organism: Gemmatimonadales bacterium; assembly: GCA_035274025.1. Taxonomy (GTDB): domain Bacteria; phylum Gemmatimonadota; class Gemmatimonadetes; order Gemmatimonadales; family GWC2-71-9; genus SZUA-320. Next base: position 1,763 of record DATEOL010000227.1, read on the forward strand.
CTCGTCGCGACCACGATCGAGGGCACGAAGTCCGGTACCGTCCGCCTGACCTTCCGCGCTGGACGGGTGGTCGCGATCGCGGGTGGAGGACCTGCCGGGCAAGGGCTCGCGGAGTCCTACGGCAGGGCCACGGGAGACAAGGACAAGCCTGGGGAGCTCGTGGTTGGATTCAACTCGGAGCTGCTGCCGATCCTGCCCAGCGGGTTCATGCCGTACTACGGTTACGGCGCGGGCATCATCCGGATTGCGATCGGCGACAACTGGGAATCGGGCGGATCGAACCGTGCGGGCGATCACTGGGAGCAGTGGCTTTTCGTCGTCGATGGAACCCTGACGGCCGGTGATCGAGTCCTGGTTCGCGACGGGAAGCTGGTGCCGTGACCGACGCAGGGCGTGGGGCGCGGAGCGCGAGCAGGTACCATCGTCTCGACGGCGCTCTAGCCCAGTACCTCAATGACCACGTTGTGCTCGCCGCGGTAGACGAAGTCGAGACCGTCGCCACCGGCATTTCGGGAAAGATCTGGCAGAAGATCGTCATCCTCGACACGGTCGGGAAATGAGACGCTGAGAAGATGAGACACGCTGCATGTTCCTAGACCTCACACCGGGACGCCTGATCGAGCCGCTCACCGGCCGGGTGCTGACTCCCCCGGAAATCGCGTCGCGTGTCGCGGCACGCGGTGCCCGATACGTTCGCGGCGGACTCGGCGCCGGAGAGCGCGTCTTTCTGCACTTCGGCAATACCGCGGAGTTTCTGACCGAGGTACTGGCGGTGTGGAGCGCGGGCGGCTCCGTGGTCCCGATCGATCCCCGCTTCACCGCGTTCGAGCTGCGCACCCTCGCCGAGTGGGCGCGGCCGCGATTCTCGGTGTGGCGAGGCACGCCCGATGCCGAGCTGCGGGATGCGATGGCCTCGACCGGTGCGGAGCTGCTCGACGTCGATGAGGAACCCGGTCCTGCTTCCAGCCCGGCGCGGGGGGACATTCACCTCGACCGCGACGCCATCATCCTCTTCACCTCGGGCACGACGGGCCAGCCCAAGGGTGTGGTCCACACCCATCGCTCACTCCGCGCCAGATGGATGGGACTCCGGCAAAGCATCGGGCTCGGCGGGTTCGACCGGACGCTCTGCCTGCTCCCCACCCATTTCGGTCACGGCCTCATCTGCAACTGCCTGTACCCCTGGCTCTCCGGGCGCGACCTTTTCCTCGCGCCGCCCTTCAAGCCCGACCTGCTCGCCGATCTCGGCAAGGTCATCGACGAGCACCAGATCACCTTCCTGTCCTCGGTGCCCGCGGTCTGGCGCCTCGCCCTTCGACTCGCGAAGCCGCCCGGGCTGGGCAGCCTCCAGCGCGTATTCATCGGATCGGCGCCGCTCACAGCGCAGCTCTGGAACGGCGTCCGCGACTGGGCCCGGACACGCCAGGTGCTCAACGCGTACGGGATCACCGAAACCGGAAGCTGGCTCGCCGGGACCACCATTCCGGAGTTCGAGCCCGAGGACGGCCTCGTTGGCGTGCCCTGGGGGGGCGTCACCCGGGTCCTCCGGAGCAACGCGCCCGAAGCCGTGCGCGATCCCTCCTTCGAGTGTGCGCCCGGGGACTCGGGTCACGTCTGGGTGCAGACTCCCGCGCTGATGCGCGGGTATCTCGACCGCGACGACCTCACCGCCCAGGTGGTGAGCGCTGGGTGGTTCCTTACCGGTGACATCGGGATGATCGACGACCGCGGTGTGCTTTATCTCCGCGGGCGGGAGCGGGAGGAGATCAACAAGGGCGGCATGAAGGTCCATCCCGCCGATGTCGATTCAGTCGTAGAGCGCTTCGCTGGCACCCTGGAGGTCTGCTGCTTCGGGTATGCCGACCGGCTGCTGGGCGAGGAGGTCGGCATCGCGGTCGTCCTGGGCGAAGGAGCCAGCCTGGACGATCTCCTGGCCTGGACCCGCCGGCATCTCGCGGAACATCAGGTGCCTCAGCGGTGGTACCTGCTCGAAGAGATCCCGCGCACGTCGCGCGGAAAGGTCAACCGCACCAGCGTCGCGGAGCAGTGCGCCTCGCTCCAGGCCGCGGACGTCCGGCGGGGCGGCCGATGACCAGGGAAACGCTTCGCAATGAGTTGCTCGGACTGCTGCCGGACTGGGGCGCGAAGCTCGATACCGGTGGAGCGGATGAGGCATCCCTGATCGCCTCCGGGCGCATCGACTCGGTGGGACTCTTCGAGCTGCTTCTCTGGATCGAGGAAAAGACCGGCGCAACGATCGATCCTGGGGCGGTCGACTGGCGGCGGGAATGGGACACCATTCCCGGGATCCTCAACTACATCGAGCGCCGCCGGAACGGGCAGGGATCACGCGGATCGAATGGCTGAGCTCGACGTTGCCAGGTACGATGCGCGGAGCAAGCCGGAAGTCGTCGAGCTCCTCCGCCTGCTGGCGAGCCCCGATCGGGACGTCACCCGTCGCTACCTCGAGTGGAAATACGAAGAAAACCCGATCCTCCGCGAGCCGGTGCTGTACCTGGTTCGCGCCGAAGGCCGGCTGGTAGGAATGCGCGGACTCCTGGCGGCACGCTGGGAGGCGGGCCATGACCAGGCCCCCGTGATGATGCCGTATCCGGACGATCACGTCGTTGCCGAATCGCACCGGAAGTCGGGCGTGGCGAGCCTGCTCATGCGGACCGTTCTCGAGGATGCCGCCGCGCGGGGCTACCCGTATCTCTGCAACCTGAGCGCGGGGCTGACGACGATGCTCACCTCGCTGGCGGCGGGGTGGAAACGGGTGCGGACGATGGACCAGCTCGATCGGCCGACCCGGCCCGGAGTCCTCTGGCGATCGCTCTCCCCGGTGGTTGCCCAGAGCGAGAAACTGAAGCGCTTCTCTCATCGCCGTGGCTGGAGTCCTTCGACCGCGACGGCATTCAAGCGGCTCGACCGTATCGGGGAAGACCGGGGAGCGACGCCGGAGAGTCGCATCGCCGTGGTGGCGTCGCCCCCCGCGGAGAGCATGGCGGCCCTGATCCGCCGCCTCGGCCACGACGGCCGGATCCGGCATGTGCGCGACGCGGAGTGGATCGATTGGCGCTATCGTCATCCACTCCATGAGTACCGCTTCCTCATTCACGAGACGGCGGGTACGATGGACGGATACCTCGCGATCCGGCGTCTCGTCCCCGAGCGGGCTCCCGGGCGCTGCCACATCGTCGATTGGGAAGCGTCCAGCGACTGCATCGCGAGCACCTTGCTCGACCGCGCGGCTCGCTGGGGTCAATTTCCCGTCCTGGGCGCATGGGGGGCGACGGTGACGCCGTCGCAGCGCCGGATGCTCGACGAGCTGGGCTTCGCCCCGGCGGACCACGAACGACGGGCGCGCGGTCTTCCGGCCCTCATCGTCACCACCTCGAACGGCGACGGAGCGGGCTTTCTGCTGAATGGCTGTCCGATGCTCGAACAGGGCCAGTGGGACCTGCGAACGATCTATTCGATGCAAGGTTGAAGGATTACAACCACTTAACGTCCGACCAGGGAACTGTTACGTGGTTCGGCATCTTCCCTGCGGGTTCCAATGTTAGATTTGAGGGCCTATGACTCCTGATTTTTCCCGGTGGCGTGAAGTCGTCGCCCGCTACCAAGCGCCGAGCATCCCGCGCAGCGTGATCCAGCTGGTCAATACGCTGGGCCCGCTCGTCCTCACGTTCATCGCGATGTACTTCGCGATGAAGGTGAGCTACCTGCTGACCCTGGCCCTCGCGGTCGTCGCGTCGGGGTTCCTGATCCGCACCTTCATCATCATGCACGACTGCGGGCACGGCTCGTTCTTCAAGTCGCGCCGGGCGAACGACATCGTCGGGTTCTTCACCGGCGTCCTGACGCTCACGCCCTACTCGCAGTGGCGTCGCGATCACGCGATCCATCACGCGACCTCGGGTGACCTCGAGGAGCGGGGCCACGGCGACGTCTCGACCCTGACCGTGAAGGAGTACCTGGCGTTGTCGCGCTGGGGCCGCTTCAAGTACCGCGTCTATCGGAACCCGGTCATCATGCTCCTGATCGGCCCGATCTGGCTGATGTTCATCAAGCACCGGATGTACACCAAGGACACCGCGGGCAAGCGGGAGATCATCGGCGTTCACGCCACCAACGCGACCATTCTCCTGCTGTTCATCCTGACGTCGCTCCTGATCGGTCCGGTCAAGGTGGCCGCGATCTACTTCCCGGCGATGTTCCTGGCGGGGGCGTTCGGGGTGTGGCTGTTCTACGTGCAGCACCAGTTCGAGGACACTTACTGGGCCCAGGGCGCCGAGTGGGATTACGCCACCGCCGCGGTCGAGGGCAGCTCCTTCTACCGCCTGCCGCGGGTGCTGAACTGGTTCACCGGCAGCATCGGCTTCCATCACGTCCATCACCTGAGCCCCAAGATCCCGAACTACCTGCTTCGGAGGGCGCACGAGGAGAACCCGCTCTTCGGCCGCGCCAAGGTCCTGACGATGGCGGAGAGCATCAAGACCTTCAGCCTGAAGCTGTGGGATGAGGAGAGCCGCCGGCTGATTGGCTGGCGCGATCTCAAGGCAAAGCTGCGTCGGGCCGCGTAGCGGTCGACGGTCGACGCTCGACAGTCTACGCAGTGAGCGGGCCGGGATCCCAAATCCCGGCCCGTGCTGTTTCTTGGAAACCGTCGACCGTCGACCGTCGACCGTCGACCGTAGACCGTCGCCCGTCGACCGTTTGACAACGCTCCCAACGCGGGCGAAAATCCCAACATCCCGCACCGGAGGTGAGGCACTATGAAAGTGTACGAGACACGAGCGGTCCGGAACGTGGCCTTCGTCGGCCACAGCGCCTCCGGAAAGACCTCGCTCGTAGATGCTCTCGCCTTCGTCGCCGGCTCGAGTCGCCGGCACGGCATGATCGCAGACGGTACCACGCTCACCGACTACACCCCCGACGAGATCGAGCGAAAGCATTCCATCGGCCTTGGCATCGGGTACGCCGAGTGGATGGACAGCAAGCTCAACCTGATCGACGCTCCCGGATATCTCGATTTCCTGGGCGAGACGACGACGGCGCTTCACACCGCCGACGCCGCCGTCGTGGTGGTGGGGGCGGTGGGCGGCGTGGAAGTGGGCACCGAGAAGGCCTGGGAGATCTGCGATCAGCTGCATCTCCCGCGGATCGTCTTCGTGTCCCAGATGGACAAGGACCGGGCCAACTTCGAGCGCGTCTTCGACGATGTGAAGGGGCACCTCTCCTCGAAGGTCGTGCCGGTGGAAATCCCGGTCGGAAACGGCACCGACTTTCACGGCATCATCAACCTGCTCACCGGCACGACCCAGTTCTACAAGAAGGGAACCAAGAACGGCGAGTTCGACGAAGTCCCCCTGCCGGACGAATACAAGGACCAGTTCGCCAAGTACGACCAGGCGCTGGTCGAGGCGATCGCGGCGACCGATGACGCGCTGCTCGAGCGCTACCTCGGCGGCGAGGAGATCTCGCGCGCGGACATCGTGCGGGTGCTCAAGAAGGGCCTGCTCGCCGGCGAGATCGTGCCCCTGCTCTGCGGCAGCTCGACGCTGACCTACGGCATGCGCGCGTTGCTCACCGACATGGTCGAGCTGCTGCCCTCACCCGCGGAGATCGTGGCGCCGGCCGAGGGACCGCTGGTCGCACGGGTCTTCAAGACCGTCTCCGAGCCCCACGTGGGCGACGTCACGTTCTTCCGGCTGTACAAGGGTGGCGTGAAGAACGGGCAGGACGTCTGGAACGCCGAGCATCGCGTGGTGGAGAAACTGAATCACCTGACCGTGCAGCAGGGCCGCGAGCGGATCGAGGTCCCCGAACTCAACGAAGGGGACATCGGCTCGGTCGCGAAGCTCAAGGACACCCATACCAACGACACGTTCTCGCTCGCGAGCACCCCGGTCCACCTGGAACCGATCCCGTTTCCGCTCGCGGTCGCCACATCGGCGGTGACCGTCAAGCAGCGAGGCGAGGAGGACAAGCTCGCGGCGGGTCTTCACAAGATTCATGAGGAAGACCCGACCTTCCACTTCGAATACAGCTCGGAGCTGGGCCAGACGCTCATCCACGGGATGGGCGAGAAGCACTTCGAGATCATCCTGGGCCGCCTGCTCCGGAAATACGGCGTGCACGCGGAGCTGGTCCGTCCGCGCGTGGCCTATCGCGAGACCATCAAGGGCAAGGCCGAAGGGCAGGGGAAGCACAAGAAGCAGACCGGCGGGCGGGGCCAGTTCGGCGACTGCTGGGTCCGGATCTCACCGCTGCCGCGCGGGTCGGGTTACAAGTTCCTCGACTCGATCGTGGGCGGCGTGATTCCCAACAAGTACATCCCGGCGGTGGACAAGGGCGTGCAGGAGGCGGCGGCGCGGGGCATCATCGCGGGCTATCCCTGCGTCGACTTCCAGGCCGAGTGCTTCGACGGGTCCTACCACGACGTCGACTCGAACGAAATGTCGTTCAAGATGGCCGGCATCCTGGCCTGGCGGAACGTGTCCCCCAAGTGCCGTCCGGTGCTGCTCGAGCCGCTGGTGGAGGTAACGGTGTGGACGCCTGACGATGTGCTGGGTGGCGTGATGGGCGACCTCTCCGGACGCCGCGGCCATATCCTGGGCTCGGAAGTCGACGGGCGGCTGACCCGGGTGCGGGCGATCGTCCCCGAGGCCGAGCTCTACAAGTACTCGACGACGCTGCATTCAATGACCCATGGCCGCGGGACGTACCGGCAGCAGTTCCATGCCTACGCCGAGGCGCCGCCGGACGTGACGGCGAAGGTCGCGGAAGAGCATTTCAAGGAGAGGAAAGGAGAGGAGGAATAGGGGATCTGGCGATCTCGGGATCTGGCAATCTGGCGATTGGATGATGACTCGCCGGATTCGCTTTTCCCGGTCGCGGGATCGCTCGATCGCCAGATCCAGATGCCAACCGGCAACAGGGAAGTAGAGTATCAACAGGCCATGTCGTACATCCAGCACATGTACGACACCCGGCACCAGATCTTCCAGTTTGCGGTCGCCCTCAACTCGGCGCTGATCGCGGCGATTTTCCAGTTCGTGCAGGTCGACTCGGGCAGGCTGGCGCTCAGCTTGCTCGGCGGATTCGTCACGCTGGTGGTCACGCTCATGGCTCGTCGTTCAGGCCGTTACCTGGCGGAGCTCGAGGCGTATACGAAGGAGATGGAACAGGGCCTTGGCTACGGCCTGGTCGGCACCACCAGCGCCCGGATGCCGAAGGGGATCGACAGCACCGTTTACCTCCACATGATCTACTGGGCCCTGGTCCTGGTATGGGTGGGCCTCAGCGTCTACTACGGCGGGCTCCTCCTGCAACACTGATCCCCGCCGGATCGTAGATTTCCGGGCAGCATTCCTCAGGAGATCCCAGCAATGACGTTCCCTCGTGCGCTCGCCCTTGCCGGCGTGCTGGCCGCGCCGCTGGCCGCGCAGACCCGGCGTCCCATGACGTTCCTCGACGTCCAGCAGATGCGGAATATCGGCGGCGCGGCCGTGAGCCCCGACCGGAGCCGGCTCGCGTACACCGTCTCGGTGCCGGACTGGAAGGAGGCGCGGCGCCAGACCGACGTCTACATGGTTTCGCTCAGCGGCGGTGTCCCCAGCACGCGCCAGCTCACGTTCACCAAGGACAAGAGCGAGAACAGCCCGAAGTGGTCTCCCGATGGCGGGTCGCTGGTCTTCTCCTCAAATCGTGACGCGACCGGAACCACTCCGCCGGACCAGCTCTACATCATGGCGGTCGACGGCGGTGAGGCGCGGAAGCTCACCGACGCCAAGGACGGCGTTGGCCCCTTTGCCTTCACCGGCGACGGCAAGTGGTTGGTCTACGCCGCGGGCAAGCCGGAAGACCGCCAGCTCTGGGCGCTTCCCGCCGTCGGCATCGACACCGCCAAGCCGAAGCAGCTGACGAAGCACGCGACCCCGATACGGGACTGGGACATCACCCACGACGGCTCCCGGATCTACTTCACGGCTCCCGACACGGTGGACAAGGACAACGCGGCCCGGCGGGAGAAGAAGTTCACGGTCAACGTGCGCAACGAGGAGCAGCCGGTGGTGCACCTCTGGGTGCTCGACCTCGCCACCCTGGAAGCAAAGCGGCTCACCTCCGGCAGCGAGTACAGCGTCAGCAACGTGACGCTCTCACGCGACGGAAAATGGATCGGCTTCCGCGGCACACCGAACGATCGCTACAAGCGGAACGTGACCGAGACCAGCATCTACGGCGATGCGTACCTGATCGAGGCCGCCAGCGGCCGGGTCGAACGGCTCACCACCAACGCCGAAGCCGGCGAGAGTCCGGTGTCCTTCTCGCCCGACGGATCGATGCTCGCCATCTCGGCGCCCAACGACTGGACCTACTTCCGGGACGACAAGATCTACGTGCGGCCCACCGCGGCGCGCGGCGCCGGGTGGAAGAAGCTCGGCGGGACCTGGGACGGCGACCTCGACGTGGGCTGGTGGTCCGACGACGGGAAGACGATCTACTCGCTTGAGGGGATCAAGGGGACCAATCAGGTAGTGGCCGTCTCGGTCGAAAGTGGCGATGTGCGTCGCGTCACCGACGTGAAGGGTACGCTCTTCGTCAGCCAGGACGTGACGACAGGCGCGCTGCTCCTGGTCTACGGCGACCCCACGAAGCCGAACGAGTACTACACCGTGGGATCGGCATCCGATCTCGCCAACCAGGGCTCATGGCGCCGGCTCACCAACGCCAATCCATGGACGGCCGAGCTTTCGCTCGGCACCGCCGAGGAGATCAGCTGGAAGTCGAAGGATGGGAAGACGGTGGGCGGGGTCGTGGTGAAGCCGGTCGGCTTCCAGCAGGGGCGCCGCTACCCGCTGGTCGTGCAGATCCATGGCGGTCCGGCCGCGGCCGACCAGATGCGCTGGAATCCGGGCTACAATGCCGAGGTGTATGCCGGCGCGGGTTATGTGGTGTTGCTGCCCAACTATCGCGGCTCGACCAGCTACGGTGAGCAGCATCGGCTCGACATCGTCGGCAGCGGGAACTACTTCCAGAAGGGTTACGAAGACATCCTCAGCGGCGTCGATCACCTGATCGCGCAGGGGATGGTTGCGCCTGATTCGATGGGCGTGATGGGATGGAGCGCGGGGGGCCACTGGTCCAACTGGATCATGGTGCAGACCGACCGGTTCAAGGCGATCTCCACCGGCGCCGGCGCGATGAACTGGATTTCGATGTACGCGCAGAGCGATGTGCAACGCAATCGCGCGGAATATTTCGCGCGGGGGAAGAAGCCGTGGGAGGATTTCGAGTCGTACTGGAAGGTCTCACCGCTCCGTTACATCAACAACGCGAAGACGCCGACGCTGATCCACGTGGTGGACGGCGATCCGCGCGTGCCGCGACCGCAGAGCGAAGAGCTGCACATGGCGCTCAAGCAGCGCGGCATTCCCACCGAATTTTTCGTGTATCCGGGCAATACCCACGGGATCCCCGACCCGCGGAATCAGTATCTCAAGGCGGTGGCGGAGTTCACCTGGTTCGAGAAGTGGATCCGCGGAAAGCCCTGGTTTTCCTGGAAAGACCTTCTCAAGGCCGTTGACGACTCGACAGCGGCCGCCGGTCGTGTCGCGGGGAACTAGGGCACGGGGGCACGGGGCACGGCGCACAGAGCACAGGAGCCTTGCACTCCGTGCTCCGTGCTCCGTGCTCCGTGCGCTGTGCTCTGCAGTTGAGAAACTTTGCTAAGCCGGCAGGCGTCCCGTTATTGATACGCTATGCCGTTCGGTTTCGACCAGGTCGCCGAGTTTCTGTTCAAGTACCGCCCCGTCGTATTTGAAAAGGGGCGGTTCGCCTTTGCGGCCGGGCGGCCCGCGATGATCGTGGCCGTAGTGCTTGTCCTGCTGGGTCTTGCGGTCCTCGTTACCTACCGTCGCGCGGCCGGCCACGCGAGCCCGCGCTATCGCCTCTCGCTCGCCGTAATCCGCGCCGCGATCCTCGTCGTCCTGGGAATTCTCCTGCTGCAGCCGACGCTGCTCGTGAGCACTGCCGTTCCGCAACGGAACGTGGTCGGCATCCTGGTGGACGACAGTCGCAGCATGACCATCGCCGACAACGGACAGCTCACCCGGGCCGACCAAGTGCGAAGCCTGCTCGGGCCCGACGCCGCGCTCCCCGCCGCGCTCGGCGAGGAGTTCCAGCTCCGGTGGTTCCGGTTTTCGCGCCGGCCCGAACGGATGAAGGGAGTCGACGGGCTCGCATTCGCCGGCAACAAGTCCGATCTCTCCACCGCGCTCGACGACGTCCGTCGCGAGCTGGCCGCCTTGCCGCTCGCGGGACTCGTCCTGGTGACTGACGGCGCCGACAACGCCGACTCCGCGATCACCCGCTCGGTCCTCTCGCTCACCGCGGCCGGTGTGCCGGTCTACACAGTGGGAGTGGGGGAGGAGCGCTTTCCGACCGATCTCGAGCTCTCCCGCGTCACCGCACCGCGCGCGGCACTTCGCGGCGGGTCGGTGCTGGTGGAAGCCCTGGTGCAGCAGCAGGGCGGTGGGCGTGATTCGGCGGACATCGTCGTGGAGGAAAACGGCCGCATCCTCGCGACGCGACGGTTCGCGATGCCAGGCGATGGACAGGCGGCGACGGTGAGCATTCCGGTTCCGCTCGCCGAAGCCGGGGCCCGACAGCTGACGGTGCGGCTTCCCAGTCTTCCGGGGGAGACGGTCACCCGCAACAACGCGCGCGAGACACTTGTCGCCGTGCGCGACCGCGACGAGCGCATCCTCTATTACGAGGGCGAGCCGCGCTTCGAGTTCGCCTTCATGCGGCGAGCCGTGGCCGCGGACAGCAATCTCACCGTGGTCGGTCTCGAGCGGACCGCCGAGGGGAAATTCCTCCGGCTGGGTGTCGAGGACAGCCTCGATCTCGCCTCCGGCTTTCCGCGCACCCGCGAAGAACTCTTCAAGTACCGCGCCCTGGTGCTCGGGAGCGTGGAAGCGGCCGCGTTCACCGCGGAGCAGCTTCGCATGATCGCGGAATTCGCCGGCACCCGTGGCGGCGGACTGCTGCTGCTCGGCGGTCGCCGCGCCTTCGGCGAGGGGGCATGGCACGATACGCCGCTGGAAGACGTCTCCCCTCTGATGCTCGATCAGCCGCGCGACACCTCCTACTTCCGCGTGCTAGCGGTAGAGCCCAGCGCCGCGGGTCGCGACCATCCGGTCACCCAGCTCGCCTGGGACTCGCTGCCGCCGGTGACTTCGGTGAATCATGTCGGCGCGCTCAAGCCTGGCGCGACGTCCCTTCTGGCGGGCAAGGACACCGTGGGCCGCGGCGACCAGCCGGTGCTCGCATTCCAGCGCTACGGCCGCGGCCGGGTGATCGCGCTGCCGGTCCAGGACACCTGGCACTGGCAGATGGCGGCGCAGATCGCGGTGGACGATCAGAAGTACGAAACCTTCTGGCGGCAGCTCCTCCGCTGGCTCGCCGATGAGAGTCCCGATCGACTCGAGATCACGGCACAGGTGGAGGACCTGGCACCGGGCGAGCCGGTCACCCTCGACGCCGAGCTGCGCGACAGGACCTGGCAGCCCGTGAACGACGGCACGATCACGGCCAAGGTGACCGATCCCGCGGGTGTGGTGACCGAGGTCCCGCTCGACTGGGTGATCGGCGCCGACGGGCGGTATCGCGGCGCATTCACCGCGCGCACCGCCGGCGAGTATCGGATCGAGGCCAGCGCGGAAGGGTCGGACACGCTCCAGGCCGAGCCCGCGTTCGTGCGAGCGGGAGAGGTCTCCCGGGAATTCTTCGGCGCGGGCCAGCGCGCGCCACTGCTCCAGCGCATCGCCGAGGAGACCGGCGGCAAGTATTACACGCCGGCGAACGCATTGGCCCTGCCGAAGGACATCGTCTATACGGCGCGTGGCATCACCGCGACCGAGCAGCTCGACCTCTGGGACATGCCGATCGTGTTCTTCCTGATTGCCGGCCTGTTGGCCAGCGAGTGGGGTCTTCGGCGCGCGCGGGGGATGGCATGATCGGGGTATTGGCGACCCTCACCATGCTGTGGAGCGGGCCGGGCAGTGCCCGTCCCCTGCAAGTGGATCCGCCGCCGGTGCGCGTCCTGATCGTGACTGGTGTCAGTGGTGAGCCGCGCTTTGCCCAGGAGTTCACCTCCCAGGCCCAGTCCATCATGACCTCGCTGGGCAAGGCCGGCGTGGCGAACGACCGGATCACCTGGCTCGCCGAGCGTGAAGGCGCCCAGGTCGCGGGACGCGCGACGAAGGAACGGGTCGAGCAGGAGCTGGTGCGACTGGCCGGCGGTGATGCCGGCGAGCAGGCACTGATCATCTTCATCGGGCACGGGAGTGATGCGGGCGAACCCAAGCTCAATCTCCCGGGTCCCGATCTCACCGCGGCGGATCTCGCGCGGGTGCTGTCGGGGTATGGGTCCAGGCCGGTCGCGGTGGTCGTCGCCGCCAGCTCGAGCGGCGGATTCGCGGAGAAGCTCGCGGCGCCGGGACGACTGATCATCACGGCGACCCGGACCGGCCAGGAGCGGAACGAGGTGCGCTTCGGCCACTGGTTCGCCGAGGCCTTCGCGGGTGGTGCCGCCGACATCGACAAGGACGGCGCCCTCTCCCTCCTCGAGGCGTATGTCTACACGGTGCGGGAGGTGAAGCGCGAGTACGAGAGCGACAACCGGCTCCAGACCGAGCACGCCCGGATCACCGACTCGACCCTGGCTCGCCAGTTTGAGTTCGGAGCCGCCGCCGGAACGCCGACCGACGCCGGCTCCCAGGAGCTTGTCGCGAAGAAGCGTGACCTGGAAACCCGGATTGCCGCGTTGCGCGCCCGGAAGTCGCAGATGGACCCGACGGCGTACGAGAAGCAGCTGGAGGCGTTGCTGGTGGAGCTGGCGACCGTGAACCAGGAGCTCCGGAAGCCATGAGACGGTCGACGGTAGAAGGTCTACGGTCTACAGGAGTGCTGTTCCTGCTGCTCGGCACTGCGCTGCCGGCCGCGTGCCAGTCTTCCGACGCTGCCGTCGACCGTAGACCCTCGACCGTAGACCGACAGTCGACCGTCGACCGTCCCGCATGGGACGTCGCTATCAATCGCGGCAAGTACGAGGAAGCGGAGTCTTTGCTTCGGGCTGCCATGAAGACCGGACCTGATACGCTCGTCGCGCGGGTTCGCCTCGGTGATCTGTACGCCATTCGTGGCCAGCGCGCCCAGGCGGAAGCGGAGTACAAGAGCGCCGTGGCCACGTACACCCGGTCACGCCGGCTCAGCTCACGCGAGCTCGCGGCGGTCGCGTCGAGCCTCGAGGCGCTGGGCGCCACCGATCCCTCCCGGTTCCGCGATGCGCTCCGGGTGTACGACGACGCGATCGCTGCCGACTCGAGCAACTGGGATGCGCGGGTCGCCCTGGGCGACCTCTTCCTCGATCGCAACAATCGTCCCGAGGCGGTGACCACCTACAACGCCGTGATCGCCGCGCAGCCACGCCACCCGGGGGCTCTGCTCGGCCGCGCCCGGGTTGGACTGGCCGACGGCAACGGCGCAGCACTCGCCATGGTGCGCCAGGCGCTCGAGTTCGATCCCGAATACGTCGATGCGCGCGTGGTGCTGGCGATGTCTCACCTCGAGGGCGAAGCGTTCGACAGCGCCGACGCCCAGGCGAACAAGGCGCTCGAAACCAACCCGGTGTCCCTCCCGGCGCTGACGGTCCTCGCCGCCTCGCACCTGCTCCGTGGTGACACGACCGGATACGAGACCAACCGCCGGAAGGTCCTGCAGCTGAATCCCGGCTACGCCGATTTCTATGCCCAGACGGCCGAGGTGCAGGCCCGCAACCGCTTCTACGCCGAAGCACGGGACTACGCGGCGCGCGGTCTCGCGCTCGACTCCTCCAGCGCGCGGGTGCTCACCGCACTCGGCATGAACGAGCTCCGCACCGGGCGGATGAACGAGGGTCGCGCCCACCTGGAGAAGGCGTTCGCCCTCGATCCCTACAGCGTATGGGTCAAGAACACGCTCGACTTGCTCGATGCCACGAAAGGATATCGCGAGGTGAAGTCACCGCGGTTCCTGTTTGTCGTGGCACCGAACGAGGCCGACCTGCTCACGCCATACCTGACCGAGCTGGCCGAAATCGCCTACGACACCTTCGCCGTTCGCTATGGCTACAAGCCGCCGCCCCCGGTGCGGGTGGAGCTGTATCGTCGCCATGCCGATTTCTCCGTCCGGACCGTCGGGCTTGCCGGGCTCGGCGCGCTGGGCGTGAGCTTCGGCCCGGTGGTCGCGATGGATGCGCCGTCTGCGCGGCCCCGCGGCGAATTCAACTTCGGATCCACCCTCTGGCACGAGCTGGCGCACACCTTCACGCTGGGGACGACGGATCACAGGATTCCGCGCTGGTTTTCCGAGGGACTCTCGGTATATGAGGAGCGGCGGGCGCGGACCGGCTGGGGACAGGGACTGCAGTTGTCGTTCCTCGCGGCGCTCAAGCAGAACCGCCTGCTCCCGGTGAGCCGGCTGAGCGACGGCTTCGTGCGGCCGACCTATCCGGAACAGATCAATCACGCGTACTACCAGGCTTCGCTGGTCTGCGAGCTCGTGGCGGAGACCCGCGGTTGGCAGGGGATCCGGGCGATTCTCGACGGCTATCGCGCCGGCGGCAACCTGGAGGACGTGTACCGGAAGGCGCTCGGCGCATCTCCCGACCAGTTCGACAAGGAATTCGATGCCTGGATCCGGAAGCGGTTCGCGAGCCAGCTTGCGGCCATCGGCGGCGGGGAGGAGGACGGACCGTTCCAGCGGGAGATGATCGCGGGTGCGGCGTTCGTCACCGCGGGGAACAAGGCCGAGGCGGTGACTCGATTCGCGAAGGCGCGCGACCTGTTCCCGGAGTTCGCGGAAGACGGCGGACCGTACGAGCAGCTCGCGGCGCTCTTCCTGGAGCAGGGCAACGAACGGGCGGCGGCGGAGCAGCTCACCAGGCTCACCGCGCTGGCGGAGACGAACTACGACGCGAACGTGCAGCTCGCGGCCCTGCTCGAGAAGCTGGGGGACCAGGCGGGGGCGACGGCGGCGCTGGAGCGCGCGGCCTGGATCGATCCCCGCGACCAGGGACTGCACCAGAAGCTCGCGGACATGCACGGAGCGCGAGGGGCCTGGCGGCAGGCCGCTCGGGAGCGCGCGGCGGTGCTGGCGCTCGATCCGGTGGATCGCGCCGAGGCGCTGTATCAGCTGGCGTATGCCTGGAACAAGGCGGGTGACAGGGCGGCGGCGAAGCGGGAGGTGCTCAAGGCCCTCGAGATCGCGCCGTCATTCGAGAAGGCCCAGCAGCTGTTGCTCGAAGTCCGGTGACGGCGGGAGGACGGGAGGACGTAGGAGACGATGAGACGATGAGACGATGGAGACGATGAGACGATGAGACGAATAGTCGTGGTGCTGGCACTGGCTGTGATCGCAACGAGCCTCGTGGCCCAGCGGCGATCGCGGAATGCCGACGCGCTCCCGAACACGCCGTACGACGGGAAATTCACGTTCGTGCGGATCAAGTACAACCCGGGCGGCATGGGCGGCGATGGCGGCTTCGGCTACGGCGATCCGCGCTGGAACCACGACTATCCGCGGGCGGAGGCGCATTTCGGCAAGATCCTGAGCGAGCTGTCGCTGGTGCCGACATTTCAGGGCGGCGGCAACGTCCTGACCTTCGACGATCCGGAGCTGTTCAACTATCCGATCGCGTACCTCACCGAGCCCGGCTTCTGGTCGGTGAACCAGAAGGAGACTGAAGGAATGCGCGCCTGGCTCGCCAAGGGCGGCTTCCTGATCGTCGACGACTTCGTCGGCAACCAGTGGTACAACTTCGAGGAGAAGCTCAAGATCGTGCTTCCCGACGCGCGGCTGGTGCACCTCGACGCGAGCCATCCGATCTTCGACTCGTTCTTCCGGATCGCGTCGCTGGACTTCTACCATCCGTATTTCCAGGGCGCACATTCGGAGTTCTTCGGTGTCTTCGAGGACAATGACCCGGCCAAGCGGCTCATGATCATCGTGAACTACAACAACGACGTCGCCGAGTACTGGGAGTGGTCGGACACCGATTTCGCGCCGATCGAGCTGACCAACGAGGCGTACAAGCTGGGGATCAATTACGTCCTCTACGCGATGACACACTAGCTGCCAGCTGCTAGCTACTAGCTGCTAGCAGCCACTGTCGACTGAAAGGACCGCACGTGACAGCGATCAACGCACCAGCAGATGATCTGCAGACCGCAGAGAGGCTCAAGGCTGGCTACTCGCAGGTGCTGACCGAGCTTCGCAAGATCATCGTCGGCCAGGACGACGTGATCGAGCAGGTCTTCATCGGGCTCGTCGCCGGGGGCAACTGCCTCCTGGTCGGCGTGCCCGGCCTCGCGAAGACCCTGCTCATCCATTCGGTCGCCCAAGCGCTCGACCTCAAGTTCTCGCGCATCCAGTTCACGCCCGACCTGATGCCGTCGGACGTGACCGGCACCGACATCGTGCAGGACGACGCCGAGACCGGTCGCCGGCGGCTGGTGTTCATGCCGGGCCCGATCTTCGCCAACATCGTCCTGGCCGACGAGATCAACCGGACGCCGCCCAAGACCCAGTCCGCCCTGCTCGAGGCGATGCAGGAGCACCGGGTCACCGTACAGGGCCGCACCTATGTCCTCGAGCCACCGTTCTTCGTGTTCGCCACCCAGAACCCGATCGAGCTCGAGGGGACCTATCCGCTTCCCGAAGCCCAGCTGGATCGCTTCATGTTCGAGGTCATCCTCGACTACCTCCCGGAGAACGAGGAAATCGAGGTGGTGAGACGGACCACGTCGATGCAGGCCGCGAAGTTCTCCCACGCCCTCTCGGGAAGGGACATCCAGGAATTTCAGGAGCTGGTGCGCCGCGTCCCCGCCGCCGAGCCGGTGGTCCGCTACGCGGTGCAGCTGGTGCGCCGCACCCGACCCACGGAGACCGATGCGCCGCAGGCCATCAAGCAATGGGTGCTCTACGGCGCCAGCGTCCGCGCGGCCCAGAGCCTCATCCTCGGTGGCAAGGCCAGGGCGCTCCTGCACGGCCGCTATCACGTGAGCTTCGAGGACGTCCGCGCGCTGCTCAAGCCGGTTCTCCGCCACCGCATCCTGCTCAACTTCCATGCGCAATCGGAGCGGGTGAGCACCGACCAGGTGGTCGACAAGCTGGTCGCCGCCGTCCCCGTGCCGGCGTCCGGACTCTGACGTGACGTCGCCCGCGCGCGAGCCGCTCACCGGCACCCGGTTCCTCGATCCGAAGGTCCTCGCGGCCATCGGGAGCCTGGAGCTGCTCGCCCGCACCGTGGTGGATGGGTTCCTTCACGGGCTTCACCGCGCCGCGCGACTGGGCCTCTCGATGGAGTTCGCCCAGCACCGGCAGTACATGCCGGGCGACGATATCCGGAAGGTCGACTGGCGGGTGCTGGGCCGGACCGACCGGTACTACGTGAAGGAGTACGAAGCCGAGACCAACGCCACCGTGATGTTCATGCTCGACATCTCGGCGTCGATGTCGTACACGAGTGGTGGCGTGAGCAAGCTCGACTACGGGCGCTTCCTCGCGGCGTCGCTGGCCTGGTTCTCGGCGCGGCAGCGGGATCGCATCGGTCTCGTGCTGTTCGACGAGGACGTCGTCGAGTGGGTGCCACCCTCGGCCCGGCACCTGCAGACCATCCTGCACCGGCTCGACAAGGTTTCCGCGGGAGGCCGCGGCTCGCTGTCGAAGCCGATCTCGCACATCGCGGAGCGGCTCTCACGTCGCGGGATCGTGGTGCTGATCTCCGATTTCTACGAGGAGCCCGACAAGGTTCGCGACGCGGTGGGCCTGCTGCGGGCCGGTGGCTCCGACGTGCTCGCCTTCCACCTCCTCGATCCCGCCGAGCTCAAGTTCCCCTTCGAGGCAGCGGCGACCTTCGAGGATCTGGAGAGTGGCGACCAAGTGCCCGTCGTGCCCGAGGATCTGCGCGAGCGGTACCGTGACCTGGTGCGCGGACACCTGGCCGCGCTCTCCGGTCACATGGCGGCGACGCGGGTGGACTACGAGATGCTCGACACTACCGAGCCCCTCGACTTCGCGCTCCACGCCTACCTCGCCCGGCGCCACGAGCTTCGCCGTACCCGATGAATCCGCTCGCCTTCCTGGTGCCCGCCTTTCTCGCGGGACTCGCCGCGATCGCGATCCCGGTCCTGGTGCACCTCCGGCACCGGGAGCGGAAGGAACCGGTACGGTTCCCGTCTCTCATGTTCCTGCGGCGGATTCCGTTCCGTGAAGTGCGCCGGCAGCAGATCCACCATTGGCCGCTCTTCCTGCTCCGCGTGCTGGCGGTGGCGCTCCTCGTCTTTGCCTTCGCGCGGCCATTCCTCCGTGGCCGTGACGCGCCACTCGTCGCCACCGGTGCGCAGGGAAAGGAGCTGGTGATCCTGCTCGACCGCTCCGCGAGCATGGGATACGGCTCGCGCTGGTCGCGCGCGCAGTCGGCCGCGCGGGATGCGGTAAACGGAATGGGCCGCGACGATCGCGCGTCGGTCGTGCTCTTCGACCAGGGCGCCGCGGTCAACACGCGACCCACCTCCGATCGGACCATGCTGCTCGCGGCGATCGATGCCGCCAAGCCCGGAACGGCGACGACCCGCTACGCGCCGGCACTCCGCGCGGCGGGCGAGCTGCTGACCGGAACCCACCTGCCGCGGCGCGAGGCGGTTCTGATCAGCGACTTCCAGCGGACCGGCTGGAAGGGAGACGATCTCGAGCCGCTCCCCGAGGGCACCGTCCTCAAGCGGGTGAACGTAGGGCGCGACAGTGCGCCCAACCTCGCGATCGTCAATGCAGACCTGACCTCCTCACCCGCGGGGACGGTGGTTCGCGCGAGGATCGCCGGCAGCGGGATCACGACATCCCTCAAGACCCGCGCGATCCTCGAGCTCGACGGCCGTCCGTCAGGAACGCGCGACGTATGGATCGAGCGTGACGGGATCGTCACCGTGGCCTTCGATCCCGCGAGCCTCGGCGCCGCCGGGGCGCGCGGTGTCGTACGCCTCGAGGCCACCGATTCGCTCGCGGCCGACGACACCTTCCTGTTCGTTGCCAGCGGCGAGCGTCCGCTGCGCGTGCTCCTGATCGAGTCTCCCGAGGCTGCGCCCTTCCTGCGCCGGGTGCTCGAGATCAGCCGGGTGCCGCGGGTGGAGCTCAAGGCCAGGCCGTCCCTCCGCGCCGACGAGCTGACCACGAGCGACGTCGTCATCCTCAACGACGTACCGTTCCCCGCTGGTGATGCGGGTCGCCGGCTCGAAGAGGCGGTGCGCGGCGGCATCGGCCTGGTGGTCATCGCGGGCGCGTCCGCTGGCGGCTGGCCCCAGACGTTCATTCCCACCAAGCTCGGTGGCACGGTCGATCGCAGCGCGACCGGTGGCGCGAGGCTCGGCGTGCTCCGCCGCGATCACCCGATGTTCGAGCCGTTCCGCGGACCCCGCTCGGGCGATTTCGGTGCCGCGCGAGTCTGGCGCTATCGCGCCGTTCCCGGTGACTCGCTCGAAGCGCTGGCCCGCCATGACGATGGATCGGTCGCGCTTGCCGAAGTGAAGGCGGGACGCGGGCGGGTCCTCATCTGGGCCAGCGCACTCGACAACGTCTGGAGTGATGCGCCGCTGCAGCCGGTCTTCCTGCCACTCATCCACCAGGTGGCGCACTATGCTGCGGGCTGGGTGGAACGCTCGCCCGCCTGGTCCGTAGGGGAAGTAGCGACCGTCGCGATCCCCCAGGGGAGTGGCACGCAGTTGCTGGTGCTGGGTCCCGACGGCGAGCGGGAACGGCGCGAGCCGCAAAACAGCGCGCTCGCGGTCGCCCTGGAGGAGAGCGGGTTCTACGAGGTGCGGGAGGGACGTTCCGGCGGGAAACTGCTGGCGGTGATCGCGGCGAATCCTCCGGCCGAAGAGACCCGGCTCGAGGCGTTCGACCCCGACGACCTGCGGCTGGCGACCGGGGCGGTCGACTCCGTCTCGTCGCGGCCCGATGTGAGCACCCTGAGCCCGCAGGAGGCCGAAAAGCGGCAGGGACTCTGGTGGTATCTGCTGGCCGGTGTGACTGTTCTTCTGGTCGGTGAATTGCTGCTCGCAAACAGGGCGGGCAGGCGGGCAGGCGTACAGCCGGGCAGTGACAGCTCGATGGCGGCGATGGGAGGTACCCGATGAGTCCGATGACACGCACTGAGCTCCTTGAACTGGTGCATCGCGTGCGTTCGCGCTGGCGGCTGCGGGTCGCACTGCAGGGCCTCGCCCTCGTGCTCGGCCTTGGTCTCCTCTGGCTGGTGCTGGGCGCGTGGGTGCTGCACTCGCTTCGCTTCTCCGCCGCCGCGGTCACCGCCTTCCGCCTCACTGCGTGGCTCCTCGCCGCGCTCGCGCTGGTCCGCTACCTCGTCGTTCCGTTGCTTCGGCGGGTCACCGACACCCAGGTTGCCCGCTACATCGAGGAGCACGAGCCGGGGCTCGAGGCCTTGCTCGTGAGCGCGGTCGAGCAGGCCGAACGCAAGGATCCCGCGTCGACTTCGCTCGCCGAGGCAGTGGTGCGCAATGCGGTAGCCCGGATTCGCGAAGCCGACGAAGGCCGTCGTATCGAGGCAGTGCGGCTCCGGAACGCGGGCTCGATCACGGGTGGTCTGGCCGCCCTCGGACTGCTCGGATTCCTGATCGGACCCAATGCCCTTCGCCAGGCCGGCAAGGCGCTCATCCCCTGGCAGGATGCCGCCGCGGCGGAGCCTTACGCCGTGCTGGTGGAACCCGGCAACATCTCGGTCCCCAAGGGGGGCGATCTGGAGATCAGCGCGCGGCTCCGCGGTTTCGGGACCGATCGCGTCGAACTGCTCCTCCGCGAAGGCGATTCGCCCGAATGGCGCCGTCTTCCAATGGTGTCGGAGGATTCCAGCGGCGCCTGGACGTTCCGGCTCTTCGACCTGACCGCGAAGGCGGAATACGTGGTCGAGGCGAATGGCGTGCGCTCCGGCCAGTTCAGCATCACCATCGCGGACCTCCCCGCGGTCGGGCGCCTCGCGCTCGAGCTTCGCTTTCCCTCATTCACCGGCCTCGGTGTCGAGCGACAGGATCCCGGCGGCGACATCGCCGTGCCGCGCGGCACCGGAGTCCGCTTCCTCGTGACGCCGACGCGACCCTCGCCGCTCGGCCGCGTGATCACCGAAGCGGGCGACACC
>DATEOL010000228.1:0-3461 GCA_035274025.1 Gemmatimonadales bacterium
GAGGGGGAGCCCCTGCCCGTGGCAGTCGAGCGTCTCAGGGGGCTGCTTGTTCCATGAGACCCACGCGCGCTCCGTGGCCAAGGCCTTGCTGTACTGGATCCACGAGGGGTTCTGGGACCGGCTCTCTTTCGGGAAGCGAGCCGTGGAGCCGGCCGTGATCTGGTTCACTGGCCTGTCGGGCTCGGGGAAGAGCACCGTCGCCGACAGCGTGGCCGAGGCCCTGGTGTCCCGCGGCCTCAAGGTCGAGCGGCTCGACGGCGACTCGATCCGCAAGCTCTTTCCCCAGACCGGATTCACCCGGGAAGAGCGTGATGAACACCTCCGGCGCGTCGGATTTCTGGCCAGCACCCTGGAGAAACAGGGTGTTTTCGTCGTCGCGTCGTTCGTCTCGCCTTATGAGGACTCCCGGCGCTTCGTCCGAGGTCTCT
Organism: Gemmatimonadales bacterium; assembly: GCA_035274025.1. GTDB lineage: Bacteria > Gemmatimonadota > Gemmatimonadetes > Gemmatimonadales > GWC2-71-9 > SZUA-320. Next base: position 429 of record DATEOL010000228.1, read on the forward strand.
GCCGAAACTTCATCGAGGTGTACGTGTCGACTCCGCTGGAAGAGTGCGAGCGACGGGACTCGAAGGGATTGTACGCCAGAGCGCGACGCGGTGAAATCGCCAACTTCACCGGCGTCAGCGACCCGTACGAGCCGCCGAGGAGCCCGGAAGTGGTGATCGATACCACGGGTGCCCCGGTGGAGGAGCTTCGCGACCGCGTTCTCTCGGCCATCGGGAATACCTGAACATGGATCATCTCGATCGACTCGAGTCGCAGAGCGTTCACATCCTGCGGGAGGCCTATGCCAGCTTCCGCGGGCTTTGCATGCTCTGGTCGATCGGGAAGGACAGCACGGTCCTTCTCTGGCTCACCCGCAAGGCGTTCTTCGGGCACGTGCCCTATCCCCTGGTCCACATCGATACGTCGTTCAAGATCCCGGAGATGATCACGTACCGGGATCGCCTGGCTCTCGAATGGAAGCTCACGATGATCGTGGGCCAGAACCGGGAAGCGCTCGAGACGAAGCGCACCTTCCCGGACGGCGCGCTCGACCGGATCGCCTGCTGCCGGGTACTCAAGACCGACGCGCTCAAGCACACCCTGAGCGGCGACTGGCCCCGCATGCGGCTCGATCACGCGAGCGGGCGCTATGAAGTCGACCGGAATGTCGAGCCGTATACCGGCGTGATCGTGGGCGCGCGGGCTGACGAAGAGGGGAGCCGGAGCAAGGAGCGGTACTTCTCGGCCCGCAGCGCGAGCAATGCGTGGGACATCGGGGCGCAGCCGCCCGAGTTCTGGAACCAGTACAAGACCGATTTTGCGCCCGGCACCCACGTGCGGATTCATCCACTGCTCGACTGGACCGAGCTCAACATCTGGGAGTACATCGAGCGGGAAAGGATCCCTACGGTGTCGCTCTACTACGACCAGGGGGAAGGGAAGCGCTACCGTTCGCTGGGATGCGCCAATTGCACCAACTCGGTCGAGTCGACCGCCCGCACCCCCGCCGAGATCATCGTCGAGCTCCGGAGCGGACGGTACGCGAGCATTTCGGAGCGATCGGGAAGGGCACAGGACAAGGATGATGGCGGCGGGCTCGAGACCCTCCGCCGCGAAGGCTACATGTAGCCGAGCGCGCGATTATGCGCGAGCAGCGCCTCGAGGATCGCTCATCTATCCGCTCGGCTGAACGAGGTCCCACAGGTTCCCGTACCGGTCACGAAAGACGGAGACGCGGCCGTAGGTCATGTCAGCGGGAGGGCGAATGAACTCCACGCCCTTTGCGCGATACGAGTCGTAGTCGCGGTCGAAGTTGTCGGTGTGGAGGAAAAGGAAGACGCGTCCGCCTTCGCGATCCTCGACCACCTCGAAGCCGAGGACGTCGGTGTAGTACGCGATTGCCTCGTCGTAGTCGGGAACGACGAGCGAGATCAGGGCGAGCGACTGGCTCATCCCTTGACGTAGGAGAACTTTTCGGCGACCCGGCCGTCGCGAACCTTGAAGACATCCACGCCGCGGACGTGCCCCGGCGCGCCATCCCGGACCCAGTGATAGATCCAGGTGACCACGCATCGGTCCCCCATGGCGATGATTTCCTCCGACTCGAAGCGGGCATGGGGCGAGCGCTCGAAGAATCGATTCCAGTAGCCGCGCACCGCGGCCTGTCCGATGTACCGCTCACCATCCGGCACCGGGCGCGTATTGTCGAAGACGCAGTCGTCGGTCATGAGCGCCATGATGCCGTCGACGTCATGGCGGTTGAACACCTCGTTGAACCGATTGACCACGTCCAGAGTTCCAGCGGTGAGGTCCATGAGGAGTTCTCAGGTCTTTCGCTTGGAGGCTTTGACGTAGCGCACTTTGGGCGGACGGGCCCGCGAAGTCTCTACCGCATAGGCGAGCACCACGATGCCGCTGGCGGGCAGCCGTTTGACGTCGGTCAGCACCAGTTTCGTGCTGTCGCCGGGGGGCAGGAGCGGGATGCCGTCGCCGAGGAGGACCGGCATCACCGCGATCTCGACGGTGTCGACCAGCTTCGCGTCGAGCAGGGAACGGAACAGCTCACCGCCGCCGAAGAGCCAGATATCGCGCCCCTTCTGCTTCTTGAGCTCGGCCACGACTGTCGCAGGATTGTCGTTGACGATCCGGAGGCCCTTCTTCGACTCGGCCTTCAGGGTGCGAGAGAACACGACGATCTCGATCCCCGGCATCGCAATGCTGCCACCCATCGCGAGGCCGGCTTCGTAAGTCTTCCGCCCCATCACCGCGGTGTCGAACTCGCCATAGAGGGCCCCGAAGTCGATGGCGGGGTCCATCACGATCCAGTCGTAGCTGCCGTCGGGCCCGGCGATGAAGCCGTCCAGGCTCGCGGCGACCTGATAGCGCACTCGCTTGCTCATGGTTCAATCCTGTCGGACAGGGAGCACCCACACTTGCTGGATGTCGTGCGCGGTGACCCAGACGCGTGTGCTGTCCGCGCGCACCGCGCCGCTCCCGGCCTGGGGACCATAGCGCCGCACGATGCGATTGTCGCGCGGGTCGATCACGGAAAGCAGCACCGGCTTCGCGCGGACCCACACCTTGCCCCCGCCGGCGGCGATGTCGCCGCCTCCGCCTGAAGCCCGCGCTTCGATTGTGGCCGACACCGTGTTGGTGGAAGGATCGATGCGGGAGACGGTGCCGTTTCCCTGGTTCAGCGCCCAGACCCCACCCTCGCCCGCGGCCAGGAAGCGGGGGACCGGTCCGACCGGAATGGTCGCGAAGACGCTATTGGTGCCCGGATCGATCCGCTGCACGCTTCCTGCGCTCGTCGTCGTGATCCACACCGAGCCGAATCCGAATGCCGCCGCGAATGAGCCCGCGGCGACGGGAATGGTCGCGCTCACGGTGTTGGTCGCGGGATCGATCCGGGCAAGCTTGCCGCTCGCGTCGGAGAGGATCCAGACCGAACCGGCGCCGGTCGCAATGCTGAGCTCTCCGCTCGGATCGGCCAGTCCGGTTGAGATCCTGGCCTCGACCTTGTGCGAGGTGAGGCCGATGCGGATTACCGCGAG
>DATEOL010000229.1:0-3789 GCA_035274025.1 Gemmatimonadales bacterium
GAAGAGCTTGCGCGTCTCCATTTCCAGGTGGAATTGGAATTCCTCCCCAAGCTCACGCTCCTGAAGCGAGGGCCGAACGAGGGACCGGAGGCGAAAGAGGAAGTCGGACAGCATGGAGATCAGCTAGTAGCTAGTAGCTAGCAGCTAGTAGCTAGCAGCTCCCATGACCCTGGCCACCCCAGCCGAGACCCGGCTCCAGTGCGCGGTCTCGTTCTCGAGCTGCTTCTCCCCGGCGCGGGTGAGCGCGTAATACCGGGCCCGCCGCCCATTTTCGGTCTCCCGCCAGGCCGATCGGATCCACCCTTCCCGGGTCAGCCGGTGCAGCGAGGCGTAGAGCGACCCCTGCTGGACCACCAGGGACGACCCCGACATCAGCTCGATCCGCTGGCAGATCCCCCACCCGTGCATCGGCTCGAGGGACAACACCTTGAGGATCAGCATGTCCAGCGTTCCACGGATGAAATCGGTCTTCTCGGAGCCCATCGGGAGGATCCTCTCGGTAACCGAGAGTATAGACGAGACCATCTCCCGATTCGTTGCAACCGCTCCCGGCTTCCCGCTTCCCGCTCCCGGCTTCCCGCCTTACAGTTCCTTCGTGACAGTCCCCTTCCCCGCCGGTTTCACTGCATTCCGCCGAGAGGAGATCGAGGACTCCATCGGCGACCGGTTCATGCGCCAGGCTGGCAGGCACCCCGACCGGCTCGCCGTCCGATTCGCCGACAAATCAGTCCTATATAAGGAGCTGGCCGACTACTCCGACCGGATCGCTGCCGCCATCCTCCAGCGCTCTGCCGCCGGGACCGAGCCAGTCGCGGTGATGGCCGGCCAGGGCATCACCCTCATCGCCGCGATCCTCGGCATCCTCCGGTCCGGCAAGTTCTACGTTCCCATCGACCCGGCTTGGCCCGCGGCCCGTATCCGGGCGCTCCTGGCCGCCCTCGGTTCCGGTCTCATGGTGGTGGACGACGCCAACGCCGCACTCGCCGCCTCGCTCGGCGAATCGATTCGCGTCATCAACGGCGACCGCATCGAGGCCGGTGGCGACGTGGCCTTTCCCGCCGTCGACCCGTCGGCCCCGGCGTACGTGTACTTCACGTCGGGGTCCACCGGTGAGCCCAAGGGCGTCGTCGACACCCATCGCAACGTCCTCCACAACGTCATGCGGTACACCAATGGTCTCGGGATTTCTCCCGACGACCGGATGACACTGCTCCAGACCAGCGCGTTCAGCGGCGCCGTCTCGAGCATGTTCGGCGCCCTCCTCAACGGTGCCTCGCTCTTCCCGCGCGATCCGGCGCGTTCGACTCCAGGCGCCACGGCGGAATGGATCGCGCGGGAGGAGATCACCATCTACCACTCGGTGCCGACGCTCTTCCAGAGCTTCGTGCCGGGACGCCGATTTCCCTCGGTCCGCGTCATCAGGCTGGAGGGAGACCGCGCGACCCACCGGGATGTCGAGCTCTTCCGTTCCCACTTTGGCGCCCACTGCGTCCTGGTGAACGGGCTCGGCGCGACGGAAACCGGGCTGGTGCGGCGCTTCGTGATCGGTCACGACACCCCTGTGGCCGATGGCATCGTCCCGATCGGCCAGGCCGTGGACGACATGGAGGTCCTCCTGCTGGACCAGGAAGGTGGCGCCGTCGCGGCCGGTGAGGTGGGAGAGATCGTGGTGCGAAGCGAGTTTCTTGCGACCGGATACTGGAATCGCCCCGATCTCACCGACAAGGCGTTCTCAGGTTCCGGAAATCTGCGAGTCTACCGGACCGGCGACCTGGGGAGGTTCCGCCCCGATGGCTGCCTGGAGTACCTGGGCCGCCGCGACTTCCGGGTGAAGATCCGGGGCCAGACCGTCGAGGTCGCCGACGTCGAGCGCGCCATTCTCGGACTGCCGGGCATTCGCGAAGTCGTGGTGGTGGCCCGCGACCTCGCCGGGGGAGAGCCTGGACTGGTGGCGTACTTCACGCGAACGGAGGGCGCCCCGCCGGCGTCGATCCGGATCCTGCGGGAAGCACTCGGCGCCCGCCTTCCCTCTCCCATGATCCCGGCGCGCTACGTCGAGCTCGACCACCTTCCCGTCAATGCGAACGGCAAGATCGACCGTCCCGCGCTTCCGGCTCCCTCGTCGGAACGGCCGGCGGGCGCGTCTCCCTACGTCGCCCCGGCCAACGCGCTGCAGGACACCATCGCGGAGATCTGGGAGGATCTGCTTGCGATGTCGCCGGTCGGGATCCGTGACGGGTTCCTCGAGCTCGGCGGCAATTCGCTCCTTGCGGTGCGGATGATCGAGCGCCTCGGCGAGCGTCTCGGCCGCAGGATTTCGCTCGAGGTCCTCGCAACGTCATCGACGGTGGAGGAGCTGAGCCTGGCGCTGCTCGACAGCGAGTCGCGGGACCTGACCGCCCCGCTGGTCCTGCTCCAGCCCGAGGGCTCGCTGCCGGCGTTCTATTTCCTGCATGGCGATTACCGGAGCGACGGCCTGTATTGCCTGCCCTTGCCGCAACACCTCGACCGGGATCGTCCGGTCTACCTCCTTCCTCCGGCCGGACTCGACGGCACCGGTATTCCCGCGAGCATCGAGGAAATGGCTGAGCGCCATCTCCAGCAACTGCGCGAGGTGCAGCCTCGGGGACCCTACCTGCTGGGGGGAAACTGCAACGGGGGACTGGTGGCGTTCGAGATGGCCCGACGGCTCGTTGCCGCGGGAGATCGCGTCGATATGCTCCTGGTGATTCGTTCCTACGCCGGTGACGGCAGCCTCCGACTGCCCCGCCGGCTGGTCCGGATGCTCGGCGCCGGACTCGGCATGAACGGCGCGCGCGAAGGCGCGGCGTGGTCCGAGACGCGGCGGCTCCTCAAGCGGTGGGAACAGGTACCTCGGGGTGAACGGAATCGCCGTATTCTCGCCAAGGTCGGAAGGCAGGCCGCTCGCCTGGTTCGCCGCAATGGAAACGAGACCGTCGCGATCGCGAAGGCGGTGCTCGAGGACCGGCGCGAGGCCATGGGCGTGGCGTTCATGCGGGCAGCCGAAGAGTATGTTCCGTTGCCGTACCCGGGCCGGGTCACCTTGTTCTGGCCCGAGCACGACCCGGCTTCGCCTGAAGCCGCGATGGCGGATTGGAAACAGATCGCGGGGGACGTGGACCTGCACGTGGTGCCCGGCGATCACCTGACATATTCCACGAGGCACCTGCCGGAATTCGGCGCGCGGCTCCGCGACTGCCTTCGCGCCACGCGGGGGGATGCATGAACGCGGTGGGAGAGAGCGTCAAGCGAAAGGACGGGAACGGCAAGGCGAACGGCACCGCTCGGTACGCCGACGATCTCGCCTTCCCGGGCATGCTGCACGGCCGAACCATCCGCTCGACCGTCGCGAAGGGACGACTCAACGGCTGGAAGCTGGAGACCGGCCGGCGCGGACTCACCATCGTCGACCATCGAGACATTCCTGGACGCAACATCGTGGCGCTCATCGTCGACGACCAGCCCTGCCTGGTCGAGCGCGAGATCCGTCACGCGGCCGAGCCGGTGCTGCTGCTCGCCCACGAGAATCGGGAAGCCCTGCTCGGCGCCCGCGTGGTGCTCGACGAGCTTGCCGAGGAACCGTTGTACGACCCGCTCGTGTCGGCCGTCGCGTTCAAGGAGATCCTTATCGAGAAGGGGAAGCTCGACCGCGGCTTCGCCCAGGCCGACCTGGTGGTGGAAGGCGAATACCGGACCGGTCACCAGGAACACGTATATATCGAAACCAATGCCGTCATCGCCGTGCCGGAGGATGGCGGGATCACGGTG
>DATEOL010000230.1:0-6112 GCA_035274025.1 Gemmatimonadales bacterium
TTTTTGTCGTACAGGGTCGACGGTAGCCCCTCCCCCTGGAAGCAGCGTGCCGCTCCCAGCCCGGCCATGCCGGACCCGAGTATCACGATTTTCGGGGTTCCCGCCGTCATCGACTGCCGCCTTCGCTTCTTGGTCGCTACATGACGAAGCAAGAAATGCGCCATGTTAGCACTTCGTGATTTATCGCACCACCTACTCCCATTCGATGGTCGCAGGAGGCTTCGAGCTGATGTCGTACACTACTCTGTTTACCCCCTTCACCTCGTTCGCGATCCGGTTCGAGATCCGGCCGAGAATGTCCGGGGGGAAGGCGTACCAGTCCGCCGTCATTCCGTCCCGGCTGGTCACTGCCCGGAGCGCGACCGCCTGATCGTAGGTCCGGAAGTCCCCCTGCACCCCCACAGACCTGATCGGCAACAGTACGGCAAACGCCTGCCAGATGTCGTCGTACAGTCCGGCCGATCGGATCTCGTCGAGATAGATCGCGTCGGCCTTCCGGAGCACGTCGAGCGAGGGCTCTGTCACTTCACCGAGGACGCGGATTGCGAGTCCAGGCCCAGGGAACGGATGGCGGCCGACCATTTCTTCAGGGAGCCCAAGCTCCCGCCCGACCTGCCTCACCTCGTCCTTGAACAGCTCGCGGAGCGGCTCGATCAGCCTGAAGGGAAGGCGCTCCGGCAGTCCCCCGACGTTGTGATGGGTCTTGATCGTCACCGACGGACCGCCGCGGGGGGACACACTCTCGATGACGTCGGGATAGAGGGTGCCCTGCACCAGGAAACCCACGTCATTGCCGACGGTGCGCGCCTCGGCTTCGAACACGTCGATGAACTCGTGCCCGATGATGGTCCGCTTGCGCTCCGGATCGGTGACCCCGGCGAGCCTGGTGAGGAACCTCTTGATCGCGTCGACGACCCGTAGGTCGATGCCGAGATGGCGCCGGAACGTCGACTCGACCTGCTCCCGCTCGTGCAGTCGAAGGAGGCCGTGATCGACGAAGATGCAGGTGAGCCGGTCGCCCACCGCGCGATGCACCAGCGCCGCGGCCACGCTCGAGTCGACACCACCCGACAGGCCGCAGATCACGCGCGTCGTCGGGCCGACCATCGCGCGGATCCTGTCGACTTCGGTTTCGATGAAGTGTCCCGCGGTCCAGTCCGGCTCGCAGCCGCAGACCTCGAAGAGGAAGTTCGCGATGACCTCGGAGCCCCGGGCGGTGTGCGCGACCTCGGGATGGAACTGCACCGCGACGATCGGGCGCGAGGTGTGCTCGAATCCCGCCACGGGACTGTTGGTGCTGGACGCGGTCCGGACGAATCCCGGCGGTGCGGTGTCGACGTGGTCGCCGTGCGACATCCAGACCTGGGTTTCATCCCCGGGGGCGAAACCGCGGAACAGCCGGCCTCCTTCGACCTTGACCGATGCCCTGCCGTACTCGCGACGGGCAGCGCCGACGACCTTGCCCCCGGCCAGCTGCGCGATGAGCTGCATGCCGTAGCAGAGCCCCATGATGGGGGCGTCGAGCTCGAGGAGGCCGTCGGGGCCGCGCGGAGCATCCGCGTCGTAAACCGAGTTGGGACCACCGCTCAGGATGATCCCCCGGGGATTCCACTCCCGGATCCATTCGAGCGAGCGCGTCGGCGGATGGATCTCGCAGTAGACGTGCGCCTCACGGACCCGACGGGCGATGAGCTGGGTGAACTGCGAGCCGTAATCAAGAATCAGGATTCGGTTGGTACTCAAGGCACCTCGCTCGATCTGGCGATCTCGTGACCTGGTGATCTGGCGATCGGAGCGACGGCTTCACCGGCCACCAGGTCTTCGTAACTCTCGCGCTTCCGGGCGACGCCCCACTTTCCCCCGTCCACCAGCACTTCGGCAGGTCTCGGACGCGCATTGTAGTGCGACCCCATGACGAAGCCATAGGCGCCGGCGCCGAGCACCGCGAGGGTGTCGCCTTGCTCCACCTCCGGGAGGTCGCGCTCGAGGGCCAGGAAGTCCCCGCTCTCGCAGATGGGGCCCACGACATCGACCTGACGCGGTGTCTTTCCCCGCTCGCGTGTCACCACGATGTCATGATATGCCATGTAGTGGCTGGGACGGACCAGGTCGCTCATGCCGGCGTCGACCACCACGAAATCCTTCCCGCCCGCGTGCTTCCGATAGAGCACCGTCGTGAGCAGCAGTCCCGCGGCACCGACGAGAAACCGTCCCGGTTCCAGGTGCAGGCTCACGCCGAGCGGCCCGATCACCGGAAGGATCGCCTCGGCGAGCCGCGGGGGACCAAGCGGCCGCTCGTCACGGTAGCGAATGCCCAGTCCTCCGCCCACGTCGACCGACTCGATCGTATCGATCCCCAGGCCCCTGATCGCGGCGACGAGGTCGGCGAGTCGCTCCGCCCCGGCCCGATAGGGGTCGGTATCGAGGAGCTGGCTGCCGAGATGCATGGCGATCCCGGTGAGCAGCAGCTTCGGATGCTTCCCGATCCGGCGTGCAATGTCCACGACCTGGTCCGCCGGGATGCCAAACTTGGCAGCCGCTGTCCCGGTGGAGATGAATGGGTGGGTATCGACCGTGACGCTCGGGTTCACCCTGATGCCGACCCGGACCGCTGCGCTTCGGGGCTCCGCGATCGCCTCGATCGCCGACAGTTCCTCGAGCGATTCGATGTTGATCTGGTCGATGCCCCGGTCGCAGGCTTCGGACAGCTCCTCGCGGGTCTTGCCGACGCCGCTGAAGACGATGCTTCGGGGGTCGAACCCCGCGGCGAGCGCGCGCCGGAGCTCGCCACCGGAGACGATGTCCGCGCCGGCGCCGAGGTCGCGGAGCACCCGAAGCACGGCAAGGTTGGCGTTGGCCTTGACCGCGTAGCAGATGCGGTGGGGAACCGTGGAGAGTGCTCCGGAGAGCTCGCGGAAGCGGGCTCGAATCGCATCCGCGTTGTACACGAAGGCGGGCGTGCCGACCTCCCGCGCGATCTCGTCGAGCGCGACTTCGCTCGAAAGGAGGGACCCTTCCGCATCGCGCGAAAGCGCCGCGTCCTCGAAGAGGGCCGGGCGGAACTCCGTCAGTACGCCCTGGCCCAGACGGCCTCCGTCACGCTCGGGGCGTCACACCAGAGACACCGGGCCGGCGCGTCGGCGGAACGAAACTCCTCATCGGGAAGCACGCGCACGGTCGCCTTGGTCTGCTCCTTGATCTCGGCTTCGCATCTGGGGCTGCCGCAGTAGCCGCCGTAGACGAAGCCGCCACCGCCATCGCCGGCCATCTTGCCGAGCAGGTCCGCCTTGCTCGCGTTGCGAATCGAATTCGCCTCGCGCCGCTCGCGCGCCGCGTCGAGCAGCGACTTCTGCATCGCCTCCATCTCGGCATGCAGACGGGTCGCGAGCCCGGCGAGGGGGAGCGGCTCTTTCTTGCCGCCGGTGCGCCGCGCCAGCATCACGCTCTGGTTGGCCAGGTCGCGGGGCCCGAGCTCGAGCCGGAAGGGCGCCCCGCGGGTCTCCCACTCGAAGTACTTGGCCCCGGGCTTGAGTCCCTCACGCAGGTCCGCGAACGCACGAATCCCCGCCGCGCGCAGCTCCTTCACGAGATTCTGGGCCGCCTCGAAGGTGGCGGCCCGCTCCTCATCCGTCTTGTAGATGGGGACCAGCACCACCTGCCACTGGGCGAGGCGGGGAGGACAGATCAGGCCGGTGTCGTCGCCGTGCGTCATGATCAAGCCACCGATCATGCGGGTGGAGACGCCCCACGACGTGCTCCAGACGTGATCCAGTCCGCCTTCGGCGGTCTGGAAGGTGACGTCGAATGCCCTGGCGAAATTCTGCCCCAGGTTGTGGCTGGTGCCGGCCTGCAGCGCGCGATTGTCCTGCATCAGCGCCTCGCACGCGTAGGTGCGCAGGGCGCCGGCGAAGCGCTCGCTGTCGGTCTTGCGACCGGTGAGCACCGGCATGGCCATCCACTCTTCCATGAACTTCCGGTAGAGCCCGAGGATCATCAGGGTCTCCGCTTCGGCCTCGGCCTCGGTGGCGTGCGCGGTGTGGCCCTCCTGCCAGAGGAACTCGGTCGTGCGCAGAAAGAGACGGGTGCGCATCTCCCACCGCACCACGTTGCACCACTGGTTGAGCAGCACCGGCAAGTCGCGATAGCTCTGGATCCACTTCGCGAGCATCGCGTAGATGATCGTCTCCGACGTGGGCCGGACGACGAGGGGCTCGTCGAGCTCCTTGCCGCCGCCGTGGGTCACCACCGCGGTCTCGGGCGCGAAGCCCTCGACGTGCTCGGCCTCCTTGGCGAGGAAGCTCTGGGGGATGAAGAGCGGGAAATAGGCATTGACGTGCCCGGTCTCCTTGAAGAGACCGTCGAGCGCGCCCTGCATCTGCTCCCAGATGGCGTAGCCATTGGGACGGATGACCATGCATCCGCGCACCGGACTGTAGTCGGCAAGCTCGGCCTTGAGGATGAGCTCGTTGTACCACGCCGCGAAATCCTTCGCCCTGGGGGTCAGCGCCTGTTCTGCCATGCCTCGATCGTCTCCGCTACCTGGTTCGTTGCGACTGCTTCCTGGCTTCCCGACGAAAGGTCCTTGAGGACCACCTGTCCGCGCGCGCGGTCATCCGGCCCGACCACCACGGCGTACCGCGCCTTCCGCGCGTCCGCGAGCTTGAGCTGCTTGGCCAGCGCCGACTTCCCCACCGGGAACTCGACGCGCAGTCCGGCGTCACGGAGCTGGTGCGCGAGCGGCAGGATGTGCGGCACGTCCTCGTCGGTCACCGCCGCGAGGAACACGTCGAGCCGTTCCTCGAACGATGGCACCCGTCCCCGCTCCTTGAGGAGCTCCGACAACACGACGTCGCCCATCCCGAACCCGAGCGCGGGGAGGTCGACACCGCCGAGCGCCTTGAGCAGGTTGTCGTAGCGCCCCCCGCCGCAGATCGCGCGCAGGCTGTACGACGCGTCGAACAGCTCGAAGACCGTCCCGGTGTAGTAGGCGAGCCCGCGCACGATCGTCAGGTCGAGATCGAGCCAGTCACCCAGTCCCATCTGACCCAGCGCATCGAACACCGCGCGGAGCGCCGTCCCCGAGCCGGACGCCAGAGGGAATTGCGCCTCGAGGTCGGCCCAGACCCGTACGTCCTTCACGGTCTCGAGCCGCGCGATCGCCGACTCACTGGCGCCCTTGTCCACCAGGACCCGGCGCGCGCCGGCATACTCCCCGCGGCCCAGCTTGTCGAGAAGCTGGAAAGCGGCGGGATGATCCGCCTCGTCGAACCCCACCTCGTTGAGCAGGACGGTGAGCAACCGGCGATCGGAGACGCGAACGCGCACGTCGCGCTCGGACAGTCCGAGCTCGCGCATGCTGTCGATGGCGACGGCGATCACCTCCGCGTCGGCCAGCGGCCCCGCCTCACCGATCAGGTCGACGTTGAGCTGGAAGTGCTCGCGCAGGCGACCACGCTGCTGACGCTCATAGCGAAACAGCTGCGGGATGGAGAACCAGCGAATGGGCTTCTTGAGGCCGTTCGCACGCGAGGCGACCATGCGCGCCAGCGTGGGGGTCATCTCGGGCCGGAGGGCGACGTCCCGTCCCCCCTTGTCCTGGAACGCGTAGAGCTGGGCCACGATCTCGGCGCCGCTCTTGGCCGTGTACAGCTCGAGGGACTCGAGCGGCGGGCCATCCCACTCCTCGAACCCGTACCGGGTCGCGACCCGCCGCCATGCCTCGAAGATGTGCCGCCGGAGGGCAAACTCCTCGGGGAAAAAGTCGCGAAACCCCGGGAGACCTTGGACTTGCATCGGACGAATCTAATCGGTCGGGAGTCATGAGTCGCGAGTCGCGAGAACCCCCTCAAACGTCGCCCAGACCGAGTTCCGCCATCACGTCTCCGACCGTGTGAAAGGACCCGGTTACCAGGATCGTCTCTCCTCCCTGTTGCACGGCCTTCAGGGCTTCCTGGAAGTCCGGAATGAGCTGCCACACGGCCTTTGCGGCCGGCCGGTCCGGCTCCTTCAGCCACCGTCGCAGCCACTCCATGTCCCACCGCCGGGTATCCGCGGAGGGCGCGACGGTGAGCACCCCGCGATCGATCACCTCATCGAGCATCACCAGCATGTC
>DATEOL010000231.1:0-3878 GCA_035274025.1 Gemmatimonadales bacterium
CACAGGGAGCGGAACCGCGGGAAGGGAAGGGCTGTCATCCCGAGCGAGCGTAGCGAGCGAGGGACCTTGCATCGGAACAGCGGCAGTTTGAGGAACATGAGAAGGGACGCAAGATTGAGTTCTTGCGTCCCTTCTAGGTCTCCACGGTAAGCCCCCCTCCGCGCAAGGTCCCTCGCCTCGGGATGACTGCTATCTCACTATGCCTCCCACGCCTTTGCTCGCGAGCGTCGAATTGAAAGCCACGAGCTCACCGGAGATAAACTTGTCGTACTTCTGTCGCGTCGCGACGAGCTGTGACTTGAGCTCCGCGTACACCACGCGATGCGCGGCGGTCGGGGCATAGTCCGACCCCCCGATGTCATTGCTCAGATAGACCAGCCGTCCCGCGATCCGTACCGGATACCGGATGAGGTCCTGTCCCCGTCCGCTGATCCAGAGCTGGGTCAGCTCCTCCTCGACCGCGACCGCCTTCTCCGCCAGGGAATCGGCGGCGGTCTTGACCGATGCGCGGGTGGAGTCGCCGCCGAGCGTGTTCTTGAGGGCGGACACCTGGGCGCGAATGCTTTCGAGGGTGTTGATCATGTCCACCGCGGATTCGATGTCTGCCTGGATCTCCTTCCGGAGGGCAGTCTGGGCGGCGATCTCCTGCTCGCTTCCACCCGAGTTTGGATCCTTGCGCACTTCCAGCGGCTGGGTGGACTGCTTGCCCCCGACCGTGAGTCGCACGGTGTAGGTGCCCGGCGGCGCCAGGATCGCGACCGTTCCCACCTCGGGCGAATTGCGTCCATCGGGAGGAATGCTGATCTCCGGGGACCCGAGGGGCGAGTTCCGGACCTTCGCCTGTTTCGAGTTCTCGAAGGCGAGGTTCCACCAGACCCGGTTGATCCCGGCGGTCTTCGTCGGCGTCAGCTTGCGCACCACGGCGCCGGTGCCGTCGAGGATCTCGAGCGCCACGGTGTCCTTGGTTTCGGCCTTGAGCCAGTAGTTGATCGACGCGCCGTAGGGCGGGTCTTGTCCGGCGACCGGATCGTACACCGGTTGGCGCGGCGCCTCGACAAAGCGGAACCGGTAGGCCGCGCGCGGCGTGAAGAGCTGCGCATCGCTCGCCATGATCGTGGGGTTGAGCTGCCGGAGCGACGTGATGTCGTCGAGGATCCACATCCCCCGGCCGTAGGTCGCGAGGACGAGATCGCTGAAGTGCTCTTGAATGTTGATGCCGTGCACCGGCGCGTGCGGCAGGTTGTTCTGCAGCGTCTGCCAGCTGGTGCCGTCGTCGAACGACACGTAGAGGGCGTTTTCGGTGCCGGCGTACAGGAGGCCACGGCGGACCGGGTCTTCCTTCACCTGGTGCACGTAGCTGAGCGGACTCTTCGGGATGCCGTTGACGATGAGCTTCCAGGTCTTGCCCAGGTCAGTGGTCTTGTAGATCCACGGGTCGCGATTGTTTTCCTGGTGACCGTCCACGCTCAGGTACGCCGTAGACGCGTCGAAGCGCGACGGTTCGATGTTGCTGATCGTGCCCCAGGGGAGCAGTCCCGGAAGGTTCGCCGTGAGGTCCTTCCAGCTGCCGCCGCCATCCTCCGAGAGGTGGACCTTTCCGTCGTTGGTCCCGACCCAGAGCAGGCCCGCCTTGAGCCGAGATTCCGCGATCGCAAAGACCACACCCGAGAACTCGACGCCGACGTTGTCGGGTGTGAGGCCCCCCGACGGATGCTGCCGGCTCTTGTCGTTCCTCGTGAGGTCGGGGCTGATCGCCTTCCAGCTGCGCCCGCCATCGGTGGTGACGTGCACATACTGGCTGCCGACATAGACCTTGTTGTGGTCGTGCGGCGAGATCGCCAGCGGGAAGTTCCACTGGAAGCGGTACTTGAGGTCGGCGGCAGGCCAGCCGAACGTGGCCATAGGCCAGACCTCGACGCTGTTGGCGATCCCGGTTTTGACGTCGTACCGGCTCACGATCCCGCCCACGCTCCCGAACCCTGAGGCGGTCGACCAGATCAGGTCGGGGTTCTCCGGATCGGGCGTGGCCCAGCCACTCTCACCTCCACCCACCGAATGCCACATGCCGCGCGCGATCCCGCCCGCGCGGCTGTTGCTTGGTCCGCGTGACGACGGCCCATCCTGCATGTTGCCGTAGACGTAGTAGGGAATCTTCGTGTCGGTGGTGACGTGGTAGATCTGCGCGATCGGGAGCTGGATCTGGTTCCAGGTCTTGCCGCGATTCGCCGAAATCGAGATGCCGCCGTCATGGCTCACCGCCATGCTCCGGGCATTGGTCGGGTCGATCCAGATATCGTGGTGATCGCCGCCCGGAATTTCGGCGCCCGGCAGGTCGACCAGGCTGCGCCCGCCGTCCAGGGTCTTGACGAAGCTCGAGGTGAGGAAGTAGGCCTCGAGGTCATTGTCGGGCGCGACTGCCATGCGGGAGTAATACTGGGTCCGGCCCGCCAGCTCACGATCATGGCTCACCAGGGTCCAGTTGTCTCCTCCATCGTCGGAGCGCCAGAGCTCGCCGCTGTCGGTGTCGACGCCGGGAAGCTTGACGCCGTCGCTGGTCTCGATGAGCGCATAGACCCGACTCGGATTGCTGTGCGCGATGGCGAGGCCGACCTTGCCGAATTGCGTCGTCGGCAGTCCCTTGGTGAGGCGGGTCCAGGTGGCGCCGCCGTCGGTCGACTTCCAGATCCCGCTTCCGGCTCCGCCGCTCCTCCGGCCCCAGGTGTGGATCTCGATCTGCCAGGTCCCGGCGTACGCAATGCGCGGATTGGACGGATCGATCAGCACGTCGATCGCGCCGGTGGAGTCGTTCACGAAGAGCGTCTTCGCCCAGGTCTTGCCGCCGTCCGTGGTCCGGTAGACGCCGCGCTCGGGCTGGGGACCGTAGGCGTGGCCGAGCGCGGCGACGAGCACGTTGTCCGGGTTCCGCGGATCGATCGCGATGCGACCGATCCGGCCCGTGAGGTCGAGCCCCATCTTCTGCCAGGTCTTCCCGGCATCGGTGGACCGATAGACTCCCCACCCGATCGAGATGTTGCTCCGGATGAACGGCTCGCCGGTGCCGGCCCACACGATGTTGGGGTCCGAAGGCGCCACGGCGAGCGATCCGACCGATGAGACCGGCACGCTGTCGAAGATCGGTGTCCAGTGGATGCCGCCGTCGCTGGTCTTCCAGATGCCGCCCGAGGCGGCGCCCGCGTAGAAGGTCATCGGGTCACCGACGACACCGCTCACGGATGTGACGCGGTTTCCCTCCGGGCCGATGTGCCGGAACTTGAGGGCCTTCCAGAGGGTTGGGTCGGTTTGGGCCTGGGCGGTAGAGGCCAGGACAAAAGTGAGAACAGCTGCCTTGCGGAACATGAGGGCTCCGTACGGAGGGATAACCTGACTTCTACGTCCCTTCTCAGTCTCCGATGCTGCTTGGCGCTCCGATGCGGGATTCTTCGGTCGCGTCGCTCCCTCAGAAGATCCCGATGCCGAAGATGAGCGGATAGTACTTCACGTTCACGTCACCCGGTCCATCCAGCTCGATCCAGCGGTATTCGACGAACGGCCGCAGCGGACCCAGCTTGAAATCAATGCCCCCACCGATCTGATATCCGAAGTGAACCCCGGAATCGTCGACGGTAGCGGTCTGGATATCCAAATTCGAGCCGATCACGCCGGCGAGGACGTAGGGCCGCACCGGACCGACCCGGATGAACCGGAAGCCGAGGTTGGCGCCGGGCTGCCAGATATCGACGCTGGCGTCGCCGTCCGCATCCTCGAAGCTCCACGAGGTGTGGGCCAGCTCGAGCTGGAGGGTGAGGAAGGCAAACGAGAGGTTCGCCCGGCCGGTGAAGTAGGTGCCGTTCCCCGGATCGAAGCGCTCCTTGAAGTCT
>DATEOL010000232.1:0-2035 GCA_035274025.1 Gemmatimonadales bacterium
CGAGTGCTCGAAACCGGGGCCGGAGTGGACCCGTAGCGTCCACAGCACCCGGAAGGATCCATGAGCACCCCGACTCGACGCGACGCACTCCGGGCCATGACCAGCGCCGGCATCGCCTGTCTCGGCATGCCGAGCGGACCAAGGTTCCAGGCTCAGCAGCAGGTCCTCACCAGGGCGATTCCTTCCTCCGGCGAGAAGCTTCCTGCCGTGGGCCTGGGGAGCTGGATCACCTTCAACGTCGGGGACGACCTCCCGGCTCGCAACGCCTGCGCCGATGTGGTCCGCGCCTTCGTGCAGGCCGGCGGCCGGGTCATCGATTCCTCGCCAATGTACGGGTCCTCGCAGGCCGTCATCGGGTACGCGCTCGCGCGCGACGGACTCCCGTCACAGGTCTTCGCGGCGGACAAGGTCTGGACCTCCTCCGATTCGGGCGGCCGGGCCCAGCTCGAGGCATCGCGTCGCCTCTGGGGTGTGCCGCGATTCGACCTCGCGCAGGTGCACAATCTCCTCAACTGGGAATCCCACCTCCCCCTGCTTCGCGCCATGAAATCGGCCGGCCAGGTGCGCTACATCGGGGTCACGACGTCGGAAGGCCGGCGGCATGACGCGATCGAGCGGCTGATGCGCTCGGAGCCGCTCGACTTCGTGCAGGTCAGCTACAACATGGTCGACCGCGAGGTAGAGGAACGCATCCTGCCGCTGGCACGGGACCGCGGGATCGCCGTCGTGATCAACCGCCCGTTCCGCCAGGGCGCGCTGATCGATGCGCTCCGAGGGCGCCCCCTCCCGGCATGGGCCTCGGAGATTCGCTGCACCAGCTGGGCCCAGGTCGGGCTCAAGTTCATCCTCTCGCATCCCGCGGTGACCTGCACGATCCCCGCCACCCGGAACGCCACGCATGTCCGCGAGAATCTTGCCGCCGCAATCGAGCCGCTGCCCGACGCGACACTCAGGGAGCGCATCGCCTCCCACGTGGCCCGGCTCTGATGTCGGAGTGGTGGACGTACCGGTTGTCCGACCTGATCCTGTTTTCTCGGGATGTCTACTACCGCACGTTCGCGCTCTATCACCACGGAATCTGGCCGGCGCACGTTGTCCTGATCCTCATGGTCGCACTGGCGGCAGTGGCGTGCCATCGCGCGCGCGACGATGCAAGCCGGGGCCGGATCGTCACCGGCCTGCTTGCGATCTGCTGGTCATGGATTGCCATTGCCTTCCACGCGCATCGCTACGCCACCATCAACTGGGCCGCGACGTACTTCGCCGGAGCGTTCGTTCTCCAGGCCGTCCTGCTGCTATGGGTCGGATTGCGGGGACGGGTGGCAGTCGACGGCCGAAGCATTCAGGTCATCCTGGTTGGCCTGGGCGTTCTCGCCGTCGCAGGGCCCCTCGGGGGGCTGATGACCGGACGGCAATGGGACCAGGTCGAGCTGCTCGGCCTGACGCCCGATCCAACCGCGGCCGCCACGATCCTCGTGCTGGGACTCTCCATGCCACGGGTCTCGCGACTCACTTTGGTGATACCAATAGTCTGGTGCCTGGTGGGTGGTCTCACGCTCAACGCGTTGCACTCACCTGAAGCGTGGTGGACCTGGTCCTCCGCGCTGGCATCGCTGGCGGTTGCCGCTACCGCAGGCGGCGAAGGGCGCTTTCGACTTCCCGGGAGAGGATCGGCTGGGTCTTCGCCTGGGGTTCAATGATCGCGCGGGCTTTGCGAATCGACGCCCTGGCGTCGCCGATCCGTCCCTCGGCAACCTGGCACTCACTCAGGCCGAGGTGAGCCTCGGCAATCCGGAAATTGTCGGCGCCGAACTTCCGGGTTCCGATCTCGAGCGCCGTCTGCAGCAAGCCGAGAGCTTCCTCGGTCTTCCCCAGGTGTACCAGGCTTCGCCCCAGGCCAATCGTCGCGTTGACGCGGAACGGATCGGTGTCCGGATTGTTGGCGTCGAGCTGCTTCAGCGCCTCCCCGAAGAGCTCTGCGGCTTCGCGATAATGGCCGCCCTCACGCAGCGCGCGACCCAGGTTCACCTTCACG
>DATEOL010000233.1:0-7217 GCA_035274025.1 Gemmatimonadales bacterium
TTCATGACCTGCCGCAAGCGAATCACACCCAGTCAGGTGACCGGCGCCAGGCGGCCGCTCGACTCGCGGTAGGAAGAACCACAGGCAGGGCACTTCCACGAACCGTTCGAGTCCTCGACCAGCCGGACACCGCACTGGCAGATCCACCCGACCCGCCGCGCAGGCAGCCCCACCATCAGGGCGTAGGGGAGCACCGACTTGTTGATCACGGCCCCCGCGCCGATGAAGCAGTACTCGCCGAGTTCATTCCCGCAGATGATCGTCGCATTGGCGCCGATCGACGCCCCGCGACGAACCAGCGTGGCCTGGTACTCCGACTTCCGGCTCACGTGGCTTCGCGGATTGATCACGTTGGTGAAGACGCAGCTCGGCCCGCAGAACACGTCGTCCTCGAGGGTCACGCCCTCGTAGATGGAGACATTGTTCTGGATTCGCACGTTGTTGCCGACGCGGGTGCCGCCCATCACGACGACGTTCTGGCCGATGTTGCAGCCCTCGCCGATCACGGCACCGGGCATGATGTGGCAGAAATGCCAGATCTTCGTGCCTTTGCCGATCTGCGCCCCGTCGTCGACGAACGACGATTCGTGTACGAAGAAGTTGCGATCAGCCATCGTCTCTTCGTCTCAGCGTCTCATCGACTCCTCGTCTCATCGTCTCACGCTTCCATCTACGTTGATTACCTTGACCTCCGGAATCAGGCTGACTCCATAACGCTTCCTCACCGTTTCCTGAGCAACCGCCATCAAACGTTTGACATCTTCCGCGGTTCCCCCGCCGGTGTTCACAAAATAGTTCGCGTGCATCGGGGAGATTTCCACTCCGCCGGAGCGCGTCCCCTTGAGTCCCGATGCCTCGATCAGCTGCCCCGCGGTGCGCGGCCCGTTCGCCGGTGGACCATCGGGCCACGCGGGATTGGTGAACACACTCCCGCAGCATGGCTTGTTGAATGGCGTTCCCTTCTGCCGCCATTCGAACAGCTTCTCCACCTCGGCTTCGAGCTCCTCGTGCTTTTCCGGCTTGAGCTCAACCTCGACTCCCACGACGATGCTGTCACCGAGCCCTGAGTGACGATAACGAAAGGGAATATCACTCCCGTGCACCGTGCCCCGTGCCCCGTGCGCGTCGACGAGATCCACGCGGCGCACTACCGCGCTCCACTCCCCGCCGTGGCAGCCCGCGTTCATGTACACGCCACCACCGACCGTGCCTGGCACTCCAACCATCATGTGCAGGCCTGCCCAACCCGCCTGCGCCGTTTTGCGGGCCGCGAGTGGGGCCGGGAGCCCGGCACCGAATCGCCAGATGGGGGCGTAGTTCTCGATCCGGTCCAGGCCCTTGCCGATCCGCACCACCAGGGCGTCGAGTCCTTCGTCCGGAAAGAGCAGGTTGGAGCCGAGACCGACCGGAAAAACCGGGACGCCTTCCGCCCGCGACATCCCGACGGCTGTCGCGATGTCGTCCTCGCTCGATGCGAGGAGGACCGTTGCGGGGCCGCCGATCCGATAAGTGGAGTAGCGCGCGAGCGATTCGTCCGCCTTCACCTCCCCTGCGACGCTGGCACGAAGCCGCGCCAGGAAGCCGGGATCACGCGCGCTAGTCACGCCGGCTCGGCCGCCAGGGAGCGGGTGAGCTCGTACCACTCCTGGAGGGGACGCACCTCACCAACCCGGCTCCGCATCGCGATGATCGCGTCACAAGCCGCGTTGGCCGCGGACATCGTCGTCGTATAGGGCACGCCGTGCTGCAGCGCGGCGCGGCGCATCGCGTAGTCGTCGGCCTGGGTGAGCTTGCCGAAGGGCGTATTGATGAGAAGCTGCACCTGTCCCGACACGATGAGGTCGACCGTGTTCGGCCTCCCTTCGTACGCCTTGAGCACCTTCTCCGTCGGGATGCCTCGCGCGCGCAGGTACCTGGCTGTGCCCTCGGTCGCGATGATCCGGAAGCCCAGCTCGTGGAAGCGCCGCGCGATCGGAAGCACCGTGCCCTTGTCGTGGTCGTTGACCGTGACGCAGATCGCGCCGGTCGTGGGCAGCGCGTTGCCCGCGCTGTCCTGCGCCTTGGCGAACGCCATACCGAACGAGTCGGCGATGCCCATCACCTCGCCGGTGGAGCGCATCTCCGGTCCCAGGATCAGGTCGACGCCCTGGAACTTGCTGAAGGGGAACACCGCTTCCTTGACCGCGACATAGGGGTGCGAGATGTCGTCGGTGAGCCCGAGCTCATCGAGCGACTTGCCCACCATCACGGCGGCCGCGAGGCTCGCCAGCGGAACGCCGGTGGTCTTAGAGACGAAGGGGATTGTGCGCGACGCGCGCGGGTTCACCTCGAGGACGTGAACCACCCCGTTCTTGATCGCGAACTGCACGTTGAGGAGGCCGACCACGCCGAGCCTGAGCGCGAAGGCCTTGGTGTAGCCCTTCATCTCCTCGACCTGCTCCTCGGTGATGAGATACGGAGGCATCACGCAGGCCGAGTCGCCCGAGTGCACCCCGGCGTCCTCGATGTGCTGCATCACGCCGCCCACCACCGCGTGCTTTCCGTCACAGATGGCGTCGACGTCGGCCTCGAACGCGTCCTCGAGGAACTGATCGATCAGCACCGGATGCCCCGGGGCTACCCGTTCGGCCTGGCCGAAGAACTGCCGGAGCTGGTCGACGTCGTACACGATCATCATCGCGCGGCCGCCCAGCACGTAGGAGGGCCGGATCAGGACCGGATACCCCACCTGGGCCGCAACCTTCTCGGCCTCCGGCAGTGACAGCGCGGTGCCCGCCCGCGGCTGCCGCACGCCCAGCTCACGCACGATGGCCTCGAAGCGCCCGCGGTCCTCGGCGAGGTCGATCGCCTCCGGACTGGTGCCGAGGATCGCCACGCCTTCGGTCTCGAGTCCCCGCGCGAGGCGGAGCGGGGTCTGCCCTCCGAGCTGCACCACCACGCCGATCGGCTTCTCGGCATGCACGATTTCGAGCACGTCCTCGAGGGTGAGCGGCTCGAAGTAGAGGGTATCCGACATGTCGAAGTCGGTCGAGACGGTCTCCGGGTTCGAGTTCACCATGACCGTCTTGTAGCCCATCTCGCGGAACTTGAGCGTGGCCCGCACACAGCAGTAGTCGAATTCGACGCCCTGCCCGATCCGGTTGGGACCGGAGCCGAGGATCACGACCGTCCTGTCACCCGCCGGCGCAATCTCGTTCTCCTCGTCGTAGGACGAGTAGAGATACGGCGTCGAAGACGGGAACTCACCGGCGCAGGTATCCACCGTCTTGTAAGTCGGGCGAACGCCGAGCAGCTGGCGGCGGTGGCGGAAGTCGACCTCGCTCATCCCGCGCAGCTCGCCGAGCTGGCGATCGGAGAAACCCAGCCGCTTCATGCGCCGGATGGCGGTCCGCTCCTCGGCCTCGGTGATCGACCACGAGGTCTGCTTGTCGGCCCAGAGCCCCGACCATTCGCGCTCCGCTGCCAGCAATTCCCCCAGCTGCGCGATGAACCAGGGATCGATGAGCGAGCGCCGGGCGATCTCGGTCTCCGACATGCCGCCGAGCATCGCGCGCTTCACCTGGAAGAGACGCTCGGGCGTGGGGACCGCGAGCATCGTCTGCAGCGACTCGATGGTGCCATCGTTGAGGCGATCGTCACCAGGAGTGCCGCCGACGACCCAGCCCGCGCGATCCGTTTCCAGTCCGCGGAAGCCCTTCTGCAGCGCTTCCTTGAACGTGCGACCGATCGCCATGACCTCACCCACCGATTTCATCTGGGTGGTGAGCCGGGGGTCGGCGGTCGGGAATTTCTCGAAGGCGAAGCGGGGGATCTTCACCACCACATAGTCGAGCACCGGCTCGAATGAGGCGGGGGTGGTCTTGGTGATGTCGTTGGGAAGCTCGTCGAGGGTGAAGCCGACCGCGACCTTGGTGCCGATCCGGGCGATCGGGAAGCCGGTGGCCTTCGATGCGAGCGCCGAAGAGCGTGACACCCGCGGGTTCATCTCGATGACGAGCTGTTCGCCGGTCTCGGGGTGGACCGCGAACTGGATGTTGCAGCCGCCGGCCGCGACACCGACCTCGCGGATGATCTTGATCGACGAGTCGCGCATCACCTGGTACTCGCGATCGGACAGCGTCATCGCGGGCGCGACGGTGATCGAGTCACCGGTGTGGACGCCCATCGGGTCGATGTTCTCGATCGAGCAGACGATGACGACGTTGTCGGCACCGTCCCGCATCACCTCGAGCTCGTATTCCTTCCAGCCGATGATGCTCCGCTCCACCAGCACCGAGGTCACCGGCGAGGCATCGAGCCCGCGCCGGAGCATCTCCTCGAATTCCCTGCGGTTGTAGGCGATACCGCCGCCGGTCCCGCCCAGGGTGAACGACGGCCGGAGGATGGCCGGGTATCCGGTCTCCTCGACCGTGGCGAGACCTTCCTCGACCGTGTGCACCGTCCGGCCCTGCGGAGTCCGGAGGCCGATCCGGATCATGGCCTGGGTGAACTCCTCGCGGTCCTCGGCGATGCGGATCGCGCGCTCGCTCGCGCCGATCAGCTCGACGCCGTACTTCTCGAGCACGCCGTTCTTGTGGAGCGCCATCGCGACGTTGAGCGCGGTCTGGCCGCCCATCGTCGGCAGGAGCGCATCCGGCCGCTCCTTCGCGATGATCTTCTCGACCCATTCCGGGGTGACCGGCTCGATATAGGTCCGGTCCGCGATCTCCGGGTCGGTCATGATCGTCGCCGGATTCGAGTTCACCAGGATGACCCGGTAACCCTCCTCCTTGAGCGCGCGCACCGCCTGGGTGCCGGAGTAGTCGAACTCGGCGCCCTGGCCAATGACGATCGGCCCGGAGCCGATCAGGAGAATGGAGGAGAGATCAGTGCGCTTCGGCATCGAGCATCGATTGCAGTGTCTGTTCCAGCGAGAAGCGCGGCGCCCAGCCGGTTGCCGCGCGCAGCTTCCCGGAGTTCCCCACAAGATGCGGGATATCGGAGGCGCGCGCGAGTGACGCGTCGCGCTCCGGAATCACCCGGTACTTCACCAGCTCAGCGATGGTGTAGAAGAGATCCTCGAGCCGGATCCCTTCCCCGGTCGCCACGTTGTAAACCTCGCCGGACGCTCCGCGCTCGAGCAGCGCGATGTACGCATCCACGACGTCGCGCACGTCGAGAAAATCTCGCACCGGTTCCAGGTTGCCGGTGTTCACGACCGGTGCGCCCATCTGCTTCGCCAGCCGGATCCGCTCGATGAAGCCTGGCACCACGAAGCGCGTGGCCTGGCCCCGTCCGATGTGTGGAAAGGGCCGGGCGACGATGACGCGAAGCCCGGTCCGCTTCGCCACATCGAGCGAGCCCGCTTCGGCCGCCGCCTTACTCGTCGCGTAGGGTGTGACCGGCGCCACCTCGTCGGTCTCGAGCCGCGGATCGCGTTTCCCCGGGCCATAGACCTCAGCCGACGAGACGACGAGCACGACCGGGTCGGACCCCGCCTTTGCGCGTCGCTCGGCCAGCGCCTCGACCAGATGCGTCGTCCCGAGCGCGTTCACTTCCCAGGTACCGACGGGATCAGCGATCGACGCGGAGACCGACGACACCCCTGCCAGGTGCACCACCCAGTCCGGGTCGCGGGCGGCGGCAGCTCGGACCGAGTCGGCGTCGCGAAGGTCGAGCGTCAGGCTGCCCGCCTCCCCGTCGGCCCGCCCGCCCGCCGCCGCCAGGACCGAGTGCCCCAGCTCACGGAGCCGGGGGACCAGCCAGCGGCCGACAAAGCCATCCGCGCCGGTCACCAGCACCTTCACTTCTTGAGCCGCTCCAGGTCGGCGTCGACCATCATCCCGATCAGCTCCTGGAAGGAGACTGTCGGCGTCCACTTGAGCTCCCGCGCCGCGAGCGAGGGATCGGCCTGCAGCACGTCCACCTCGGCCGGCCGGATGAAGGCGGGATCGGTCACCACGTGCTCGCGCCAGTCGAGGCCGGCATGAGTGAACGCGATCTCCACGAGGTCGCGCACACTATGCATCACGCCGGTACCGATCACGTAGTCGCGCGGCTCGGGCTGCTGCAGCATTCGCCACATCGCGTCGACGTAGTCGCCAGCGAAGCCCCAGTCGCGCCGGGCATCGAGGTTGCCGAGCCGGAGCTCGGACTGCCGGCCGAGCTTGATGCGCGCGACCGCGTCGGTGACCTTGCGGGACACGAACTCGATCCCGCGGCGCGGGGACTCGTGATTGAAGAGGATGCCGCTCACCGCGTAGAGCCCGTAGCTCTCGCGATAGTTCACGGTGATCCAATGGCCGTAGACCTTGGCGACGCCGTAGGGCGAGCGGGGATGATAGGGCGTGAGCTCGGTCTGGGGCGACTCGCGCACCTTGCCGAACATCTCGGACGAGCTGGCCTGGTAGAACCGCGCGCGCGGACAGGCGAGTCGGATCGCCTCGAGGATGCGGGTGACGCCGAGTGCGGTGAATTCGCCGGTGAGCACCGGCTGGGAAAATGACGTCGGGACGTACGACTGGGCGGCGAGGTTGTAGACCTCATCGGGCTGGATCTCCTGCACCGCCATCGTGAGCGAGTGCTGGTCGAGCAGGTCGGCGTGCACCAGCCGGATCCGGGGGAGCAGGTGCTCGACCCGCTCATAGCTGTGGTGACTGGTGCGACGCACGACCCCGGCCACCTCGTACCCCTTCGAAAGCAGCAGCTCGGCCAGGTAGGACCCGTCCTGGCCGGTAATGCCGGTGATCATCGCTCTAGGCATGTCCGAGCCTGGGCGAGGGGTCGGGACGGCGGGAAGACGGGAGGGTTGGATAGGCCGGGAGTATACGTCCACCCGTCGTCCCGACCTCCCGACTCGGTTGCATTATCGTCATAGCCCGCCTAGCTTTAAGGGCTCTCAGCATTTGGGGATCACAATGGCTCGCATCTGTGCTGTGTGTGGCAAGGGCCCGACCACCGGGAACCACGTCAGCCACGCCAACAATCGTGTGAAGCGCCGGTGGTATCCGAACCTCCAGACGGTTCGCACCCTGGTCGATGGCGAGCCCAGGCGCGTTCGCGTTTGCACTCGCTGCATTCGCTCGAACAAAGTTACGAAGGTGGCCTAGACCGGCCGGCAATTTCGGTCCGACCGTCCGACGGTCCGACGGTCTGAAAGAAAAAAGGGAACCCCAAAGGGTTCCCTTTTTTCTGGTTTGGACGCTCCGCGTCATCACTCGGCGAGCAGCTCGATCCGG
>DATEOL010000234.1:0-4449 GCA_035274025.1 Gemmatimonadales bacterium
AGGTCCTGGTGGATGAGAACTTCGACATCCTCCAGTTCCGCGGGCGGACCGACCGCTTCCTCGAGATGCCACCGGGCGAACCCACGACAAACGTGCTGCAGATGGCGCGCGAGGGGCTCTTTCTCGAGCTGAGGAGCGCGCTCACGGAGGCCAGGAAAAGCGCCGAGGTGGTGCGACGCGACGGCATCCGGGTCCGCACTGACGAGCACATTCATCTGATCGACCTCGAAATAATTCCGGTGCGCCCCCTGGGCCAGGGGCAGTACCTGCTTGTGCTCTTCAATGACGCCGAGACCGATGCGCCAGCGGCGAGGTCAGGATCGCTGCCGGCGCTGAGCGACAGTGACGCCCAGATCGAGGCGGGACAGCTCCGCCAGGAGCTGGGCGCGACCCGCGAATACCTCCAGTCCCTGATCGAGCAGCAGGACGCTGCCAACGAGGAGCTGCGGAGTGCCAACGAGGAGGTTCTGTCCAGCAACGAGGAGCTGCAGAGCACCAACGAGGAGCTGGAGACGGCGAAGGAAGAGCTGCAGTCGGCCAACGAGGAGCTGACCACCGTCAATGAGCAGCTCCAGCGCCGGAACCTGGAGCTGGACCTGGCGAACAACGACCTCACCAACCTGCTCTCGAGCACCAGCATTCCGGTGGTGATGGTGGGGGGTGACCTCCGGCTTCGACGGATCACCGGGCCCGCCCGGCGCCCGATGAACCTGCTTCCCTCCGATGTCGGGCGGCCGATCAGCGACCTCAGCCTCTCCTTTATCGTGCCGGACCTGGCCGAGATCGTCAGC
Source organism: Gemmatimonadales bacterium (assembly GCA_035274025.1). GTDB lineage: Bacteria > Gemmatimonadota > Gemmatimonadetes > Gemmatimonadales > GWC2-71-9 > SZUA-320. Next base: position 792 of record DATEOL010000234.1, read on the forward strand.
GACGTGATCGAGCGGGTTCAAACCGTCGAGCGTGAAGTCGAGGACCGGGAGGGTCGCTGGTACCTGATGCGGGTGCACCCGTATCGCACGGCCGACAACAAGATCGACGGCGCCGTCATTGTGCTGCTCGACGTGGATCAGATTCGCCACGCCCAGGTCGAGCTGCACCACCGGACCGAAGAGCTGGGCCAGCAGGTCCAGCTCATGGAGCTGTCCCAGGATGCCATCATCGTCCGCGACGCCGACAACCGGATCTTGAGCTGGAACCACGGCGCGCAGGTCATCTATGGGTGGAGCGCGGAGGAAGTGAAGGGCCTGCCTCTCGAAGAGGTGCTGGGCACCGACAAGGAAAGATGGCGGCTCCTCAACAAGGACCTGGACGAGCACGGTGCGTGGGAAGGCGAGCTCCGGCAAGTTCGGCGTGATGGGACGGCCCTCATCATGCACAGCCGCGAGGTCCTGGTCAGGGACCAGCACGGGCATCGCCTGGCCGTGCTCTCGATCAAGCGCGACATCACCGAGCTCCGGAACGCCATCCAGGCGCTCACCGAGGCCGACCGCCGAAAGGATGAGTTCATGGCCACGCTGGCGCATGAGCTTCGCAATCCGCTGGCGCCGGTCCGGAACGCGGTCGAAATCATGCGGATCGCGGGGGACAACCCGGCCACCATGGCGCGCCTTCGCGAAATGCTGGACCGCCAGGTGCAGCAGCTCTCGCGCATCGTCGATGACCTGATCGACGTGTCGCGGATCGTGGAGAAGAAGATCGAGCTGCGCCGCGGGGTGGTTGCTCTCACGCAGCTGGTGGACACGGCCCTCGAGACCACCCGGTCGCGGATCGAGGGGCGGCACCAGCAGCTCACCGTCTCACTTCCGGCGCGGCCGGTCCAGCTCGACGTGGATTCGGTGCGCATCTCGCAGGTCATCATCAATCTGCTGGACAATGCCTCCAAGTACACCGAGGCTGGCGGGAACATCTGGCTCACGGCGGAGCTGGCACTGGACGGGAAGGGGAAGGATGAACCGGTCGGGCTGATCCTCGAGGTGCGCGACGACGGCGTCGGGATTACCGCCGATCTGCTGCCCCATGTGTTCGACATGTTCACCCAGGGCTCCCAGACCCGGAAGGAGGGCCGCGGCGGGCTTGGCGTGGGCCTCTCCCTGGTGCGCAGCCTGGTCGAGATGCATGAAGGCGGGATCCGCGCGGCGAGTGAGGGCCCGGGGCAGGGAGCGACGTTCACCGTCCAGCTGCCACTCGCGGGCGCCAAGACGGTGGCGACACCGGAGGAGGCAGGGGTCGATGAGAAGGCCCCCCTCAGGCCGGCGCGGCTGCTGGTGGTGGATGACAGCGTCGACCACGCCGAGAGCCTCGGCATGCTGCTCCGGCTGATGGGTCACGAGGTGCATCTCGCGGCGAGCGGACCTGAGGCACTGGAGGCGGTCGCGACGTTCAGGCCTGATGTCGCCCTGATCGACATCGGATTGCCGGGCATGAACGGCTACGATGTGGCGCGACGGATTCGCGAGCAGCGGAAGTACCGCGGGATCGTGCTGGTGGCGCAGACAGGATGGGGACAGGAGGAAGACAGGCTGCGGTCGAAGTCAGCCGGGTTCGACCATCACCTGGTAAAGCCGGTGAGTCGGGATGCGGTTGAGTCCATTCTGAAGGGTCGCAAGCGGACCTGAAGACTGAGGCAAGGACCCTTCGGTCTTCAGGTCCTGAGGCTTCAAGCGTCTGGCCGTTTCCGCAGGCCGGCAACCCGCGCCGCCGCCTCCCACGTTCGGGCAGCCTGCGACTCCAGGTCTGTGCGTGATCGGGCCGGCGCATTCTTGAGAACCGCGGCCACGAACTCCTCCTTCGGCTGCTCCGCCACCCCGGCAATCGAGAGTTTCTTGAGTCGGGTCGCGAGCGGTGATTTCGGCTCGACTCCCCGGAGCATGGTGGCGGGCATTTCTGCCGCGCGGCCCGGCGCGCCCATCAGGTCGCGGTCCAGCCGGTCGATCCCCCGGTCGTCGAGGGTTTCCTCCAGCAGGGCACGTCCCGTCGCCAGCCCCGGCAGGTCAAGCACGCGTCCCTCGAGTGGGGCGAGGGCCGACGCGGCGCTGTTGAGCACGGTCCCGGGGTCCGCGTCGCTCAGGGCGTAGAGATTCCGGAGCGTCACCCGGCGGTTGCTGACCGGGTCGAAGAATTCCCGGTCTCCCTCGCGTTCGATGAGGTCGGCGACCGTCATCCCCGCGTCCACTGTGAAGAAGGCGGGTATTCCCACCGTTTCGCCGGTCGGGCGTGTCATGGTGATCATGGCGCGCGGCGCCGCGGCGCTCGCGGCCATGCTCATGTCGACCATGTCGCTCCCGCCGGTGAGCGAGCTCATCATCCGGATCCGCTCCATCCCCGCGTTCAGCACGGTGGCCCCTCCGAAATGCGGCGGGGTCACCGAGAGGGTCTGGCAGAGGTAGAAGAAGCTCGCGAACGACAGCACGTTGCGGCGATGGGCGAAGCAGTCCACGTTCACGACCCGGCAATCGCGACCGATGGTGATGTCCGCCAGGATGACCCAGGGATGATCGGGGCAGGGAGGACAGGTCTTGGCCACTCCCTGACACGTCATCTGGCCCATGAATGACGGCTGCGGCATGGGCGTCGAATATCCCTGTGGCAGCTCCGAGAGGAGCTTGAGGGCGAAGCTGTCGCGAACCCGGGTGTATTCGCAGCCGTCGCCATCGCATCCGCAGCCGCAGGCGCCCGCGCGCACCGGCCGGCTGGGACATTCGGCATAGCGGACCGCGAGGAAGAACCGTCCCTCCGGACAGCGGGTGCGCGGCTCGGCGCACCACGGATCCTCGGTGTCGGGGCAGCAGCCGATCTGTTCGATCACGCCCTGCTTGCAGACGTCGAAGGGGACCGGCTCGGGAATGAAGATCTCGTCACCGCGGGGACCGAGGATGTAGCCGGGATCGACGACGACCTCGCAGGGGTTCTGCCGGTTGAGTCGCACGCACGCGCCGCACACGACTCCCCAGCCGTGCAGCAGCCGGTTGTGTCGCCGCATCTTGTCGCGGACGTACCGCTGGTCCTGCGTCAGGTCCTCCGCATTGACCAGCTGTCGCGGATAGTAGCGGGTCCGTTCGAGTCCCTCGACGAGTGCGGCGCCGTGCCCGTTTCCGCAGCCGCAGTCGGAGGATGTCATCACGCTCGTGGCCATGGCTCAGTCTCCAACTCTCAGTGTGTCAGCGCTGCAGGAACCCGAACCAGCTGTCGAACCGCCCGCCTTCGGCGCCATTCCCGGAGGGAAGCACGTCTATCGCCGGAGCCGACAGCGCGTCCCACAGGTTCTGTCCGAACACGGGCAGGGTTCCCGGGGGCACGTTCCAGACTTCGTCCCACAGCGTCGGTGCGGCACCTCCCGCGGTGGCCTGCAGCGTGGAGCTCTGGAACTCCGCGTCGAGCAGGTGGGCCGGGGTGAGCTGGTCGACGATGTCGCGGGTGGCGACGTCGGCATTGATCAGTGTGATGAAGCGGACGCCGCGCTCCCCGGTCGCCTGGGGGCCCGCGGTCAGCAGCGTCTGCATCGACACCGAGGTCGGCGGAGTCACGTGCGTCGTGGCAATCGGCGGGGCGGGCGGCGTTGGGGAAACGAACCACTCCGGAGTGCCGGGG
>DATEOL010000235.1:0-4541 GCA_035274025.1 Gemmatimonadales bacterium
GCATCGTCAACGCGGCGAATCGGCCCCGGGTTCGGTGCCGAGGCAGGTCACGGCCGCGCCGAACGGTACTCCGCTTGACACTCTCCGCACTCTAGTCCCGTCGGGCCTAGACAGGATCGATCCAGCGACCACCGCCTCACCTACAGGACTCTTCGTCATGATGATGCAACATGCCGGGCCGGGCATGGCCCGGCCCCTACTGATTCTGGCCGCGCTGGGCTGCGGTGGCACCTCCTCGCCTTCCGATCTGGAGGCACAGGGGCTCAAGACCGGGAACCTGCTGGTCGCGAACCAGCAGGATGCGAACGCCTCCCTCATCGACCTTCGCACCGATCAGGGGAAGCTCATCCCGGTCGGCGTCGGTCCCCACGAGGCGCAGATCTCGCCCAGCGGAAAAGTCGGGGTGGTGACGATCTATGGTCAGCAGCCCGCGGGCAACCAGCTCGCCGTCATCGACATCGCATCCGGCACCGTCACCCGCACGATCTCGCTCGGCGAATACACCCGTCCCCACGGCGTGCTCTTCATGCCGGGTGACGAGACCCGTGTGGTGGTCACATCCGAAGCGACGCGGAACGTCGTGCTGGTGAACCTCGCGGAGGGGAAAGTGGAGGCGGCGATTCCCACCAACGCGCAGGGGTCCCACATGGCCGCGCTCACCGCTGACGGGAAGCGGGTCTGGACCTCGAACGTGGGCTCGGGCGGCGTGTCGGAAATGGACCTCGTGGCCAAGGCGTTCGTGCGCTCGATCCAGGTCGCGCCCCAGGTGGAGGGGATCGCGGTGACCCCCGACGGCAAGTTCGTGCTCGCGGGCAGCAACAAGGATGGCACGGTGAGCATCATCGATACCGGCAGCGGAACCATCGTCGAGACGCTCCGCGGCTTCAAGCTGCCGTACCGTCTCGCGGTGTCATCAGACGGGAAGATCGCCATCGTGTGTGATCCCGATGGCGGGGCGATTCACATCATCGACATCGCCACGAAGACGGTGTCCTGGAAGCTCGATGGGCTCGGCTCGCCGCGCGGCGTGAGCATCGCGCGCGACGGGATGACCGCGTTCGTGACGCTGGCCGACGGTCCATCGGTTGGAATCGTCGATCTCACTTCACGCAAGCTGGTGCGGACCATTCCGGTTGGAGCTTCTCCTGACGGCGTCGGGTACGGTCCGAACCCATAGTCAGAGTGAGCCCTGCGAAGCGGGACGGGGAATCGCCGGTCAGGCTAACGAGGCGGAATCGATCATGGCCAGGGATCCTACGGGACGACGCACGATCGTGTTACACCGCTTCAACCCTCCCGGTGAATTCAGTACGATGAAATCGTGCCCAACGATTTCACTCGACCGGACGTAAATAGGGCGTCGTTGGTATGTCGTCGTAATTCGAGTCACGCAGAAATGTTCAACCGTTCTTGGAGGAGTGCATGAGAACCCGTAGTAATGCTCTATTGGCTGGCATGGTCGCTGCTGCACTCGTCGCCGGCTGTGGCGACGACGAGCCCGCAGGAAACACCCCCACCAATCTGCTGGTCGGCACCTGGATCGCCAGGAATGCCGAGACACCGGCGGGTGATGCGATCACCGAAGGCGGGATGTCGCTGGTGGCGACGATCGGCGATGCCGGCACCTATGCGTTCAACATCACGAACGACCAACTCGGACTGTGCAACCCGGGACCGGACTGCAATGTCAGTGGGTCGTTCACCCACACCGACAACACGGTCACCATCGATTTCAATGGCACGGACGCGACGGTCTCCTACGCCGTCACTGGTGACATCATGACGTGGATCGGCACGATCGACGGTGAGCAGGTGGCGATCACGTTCAATCGAATTGTGTAAGCAGTCAGCAGTGAGCAGTGAGCAGTGAGCAGTAGGGGAGGGCCGGGCGAATGTCCGGCCCTTTCGCTTGGCAGTAGATTCGACACCCTATGCCAATCCTCTTTCTGCTTTCGTTCGTCCTCCAGGACACGACCCAATACGTTGTGCTCAACCACGGACGTCCCGCCGGGGAGATGCGCGTCATCTCGGCGGGCGATTCCGCCGTCGTTCGCTTCGTCTACCAGGATCGGCAGCGCGGTCCGCGACTGGAGAAGACCTACAAGTTCGGAGCCGGCGGGGCAGTCATCCGGATCGAGCAGCGGGGCGTCAACGCGGCGATGTTCCCCACCGACGTGAACGACAAGTGGGAGCGGAAGCCCGCGGACCAGGACAAGTACTACCTGATGGACGCGACCACGCCTTACGACGACGCGCTGCTCGCCCGCTATCTCCTCAAGCAGCCCAATCGCTCGGCGGCCCTGCTTCCGGTCGGCCAGGCCAGCGCAGAGATCGTGGCCGATACCACGGTGACCGGTCCGGGTGGCAGCCGGCGGATCCGCCTCGCGATGATCGCGCTGGAAGGGGGGCACGAGGCGGTCTGGCTCGACGAGCAGGACCGGATCTTCGCGAGCGGCGCGGGCTGGTTCGTCACCCTGCCGCGGGGATGGGAATCGGTGCTGCAACCTCTCCGCGCCACCGAGATGCGCTGGCGGGTCGCCCGCTCCGCCGCGCTCGCCGAGCGGCTTGGCAAGCAGCCGGCCGGAGCGGTCGTGATCCGGAACGGCGACCTGTTCGACAGCGAGAGCGGCACCGTCCGTCCCCGCATGAGCGTGGTGATCAACGGCGACCGGATCGAGAAGGTCGGTCCGACCGATTCGGTCACGGCGCCGGCGGGTGCGCGGGTCATCGACGCGACGGGGAAGACGATCATCCCCGGTCTCTGGGACATGCATACCCACGCCTTCCTGTCGAACGAGCAGGCGGGGCTCGCGCATCTCGGCTCGGGCGTGACAACGGTCCGCGACGTGGCCGCGGACATCGACGTCGCGACGTCGCAACGGGAGCGGACGAAGCAGGGGACGCTGATCGGGCCGCGGATGATCCTGGCCGGATTCATCGAAGGACCGGGATTCTGGTCTGGGCCGACCGACGTGCTGGTGCGGACCGAGGCCGAGGCGCGGTCCTGGGTCGCGAAGTACGACTCGATGGGCTACAAGCAGATCAAGCTGTACAACATGCTGCATCCCGACCTGGTGCCGACGATCGCGGAGGAGACGCACAAGCGGGGCATGCGGCTCTCGGGCCACATCCCGCGCGGGCTCACCGTGCAGGCCGCGGTGCTGCTTGGCTTCGACGAATTTCAGCACGTGGCGTTCCTCTTCTCGACGTTCTTCCAGGACTCGCTCTATGTGCCGCGGATGCGGGCGTATTCGCAGGTGTCGGCGGCGGTGGCGCCGACCTTCAACGTCGAGTCGCCGGAGGTGACGGCGTTGATCTCGTTCCTGCGCGAGAAGGGGACGGTGGTGGACGGGACGTTCAATCTCTGGCAGAATCGCGCCTTCCCGCTGCCCGACGGGAACGACCCCGTGTTCGGTCCGACCATCGCCTGGATGCCGCCGCTGCTGCAGCGGGGGATGAAGGTCTCGCCGCCGTCCTCGCCGCAGGAGGCGGGGCGGGCGCGCGCGGCGGACGCCAATTACCGGCGGATGCTCAAGCGGTTGTACGATGCTGGCGTGACGCTGGTCCCGGGAACCGACAACATGGCCGGCCTGTCATTACTCGGCGAGCTGGAGATCTATGAGCGGGCGGGGATTCCGGCGCCGAATATCCTCCAGATCGCGACGATCGTTCCCGCGCGAGTCATGAAGGACGACAAGGAGTACGGCAGCATCGTGCCCGGTAAGATCGCCGACATCGTGATCGTCAACGGGCGGCCGGCTGAGCGGATCACCGATCTGCGCAAGACGGAGACGGTGATCCGCGGCGGCAAGGTCTTCAATGCGGCCGAGTTGCTGCGCGAGGCCGGATTTTCACGGCCGTGACCTGCCTCGGCACCGCACCCGGCTGCCTCCCGCCGCTAATCCTCGCCGCGCCAGATATCATCGCGAGGTGGATTCAGGTCGGCGCGGCATCGTCAACGCGGCGGATCGGCCCCGGCTGCGGCGCCGGTCGCGGTCACGGCCGGATGTCTTCCCGAACCGCGCGAAGTGAGGTGTGACCGCTCAGGACCGCAGTGCCTCCACGGGCTCCACTCGCGTCGCCCGTCGCGCGGGGAGGTAGCCCGCCGCCGCGACGGCGGCGGCCAGCACCACCAGGACGCTCGCGTACACCAGTGGATCGCGCGAGCGGATCCCCGTCACGACTCCCTCCAGGACCCGGCCCAGCGCGAGGGCGCCGGCCAGCCCGACCACGCTCCCGATCAGGGCGATGATCGCGCCGTGGGACAGGACCGCGCGGCGCACCTGCTCTGGCCTGGCGCCCAGCGCCATCCGGATTCCGATCTCGTGGACGCGCTGGGTCACCGCGTAGGAGAGCACCCCGAAGAGGCCGATCGCCGCGAGCGACAGTGCCACCGCCGCGAACGTCCCCATCAGGAGCAGGGTGAACCGCTCGCGGGCGCGATGGATCGCGAGGACATCATCGAGCGCGCGGGGCTGGAAGAGGACCAGCGCCGGATCGATGCGGGCCAGCGCCGTGCGCGCGGGCCCGATGGCCGCTGT
>DATEOL010000236.1:0-2247 GCA_035274025.1 Gemmatimonadales bacterium
CCGGATCGACCTCGTGGTCCCGAATCGCGATGGCGGCCGGGGATATGTGTACCTGAATGCGGGCGACGCGACTTTCCCGAAGGAGAAGCGGATTCCGTTCGGTGGGGCCGCTGCGACGGTGCGCACGGCGGCGGTGGGTGACCTCGACAAGGACGGCGTGCTCGACATCGTGACGATCGATGACGAGCATCGCAAGGTGGAGATCTCTTATGGCACAAGCCGCGGTGGGTTTGCCGCGCCGATCGCGCTCGGCGACGGCAAGGCCGAGCCCTACGCGCTCACGGTCGGCGACCTGAATCGCGACGGGCGCCCGGACCTGGTGGTCGGGTTCGTCGAGGCGCCCTCGTCGGTGTTCTTCGGTGCAGGGACCCGGAAGTTCACTCCGGTCAGCTTCGGGGACGGAAAAGGCGCGGTGTATGGCTTCGCGATCGCGGACCTCGACGGCGACGGGCAGCTCGACATCGCGGCCGCGCGGTCGGAGGCGCCCAACATTCTCTACTTTGGGGATGTAAGGCGATAAGGGGTGTACTACAGCTTCCGGAGCAACGCCTCTCCCCGGGGTGAGAGCCGGTACCCGATCTCGAGGCTGATCGTGAGACCGATCGCTTTGAGCTTCCGGACATTCGGCTTGAAGGTCGCCCGGTCCTGCCCCACCAGCTTGCAGATATCTCCCGCGCGAACCGCGGGGTGATCGCGGATCACCTCGAGCGTCTTTCGAGTCCAGGCACCGATCGGTGATGCGGCATCGAGCCGGGCAAGCTTGGCGCGAAGGGTGGCAATCTGGGTGTCGTCCGGCGGCGCCTCCCGCAGCGCGATCCGCGGATCGGCGTTGAGCGCGCCGAAGCCGATGCGGTACATCTCGCCATCACCACGCCGGTCGAGCTCGGCGATCAGCTCGTCGCGAGAATCGAAGCCGGCACGTTGCGCATCCTCATTCGTGATGTCGCCGGCCTCGACCCTGGCGACCGACTTGATCTCGAGCTGGCCCGCCCGGGTCAGCAGCGTGCCACCCGTCTTCACCGTCGGTCTCTGCCACCGGCGGAACGCCATCGTGATCTCTCCGCTGGCAATGCGGTCGAGGGTGTCGCGAGGAATCAGCATCGAAATGAAATTAGCTGTACCCTATGACGACGCCAGGACAGAAATCGTGGCATCGATCCTCGCAGCCGCACGCCAGGCGTCTTGGTAAGTTCCTCGATGCTCTCCGCGCGCAGCTTGGGCCTGATGGGTTTACTCGCCTCACTTTCCTGCCGGGCGGCCGACGCGCCACCCACTCCCTCACCGGCTGCTGAGCCACCGCCTCCCGCCCTTCTGGGTATCTGGACGGTCGTCTCCCACTCCATGCCCGGGGTGAGCGCGATGTCGGACGCCGAGGCGGACAAGTGGCATGGCCTTTCGATCAGGCTCTTGCAGGCGGAAGCGGTCTCCCGGGGCGATCGCTGCGACCCCCGAGTACCGCACCGTCGCCGACACCCTCGAGCTCTCCTGCGGTCAGGGCGCGTGGAAGGCGTTCGGGGCCCGCTTGACTGCGACGGGACCCGATCGCGCCCGCGCCCTCTGGGACGGCGTCCTCTTCGAGCTCGAGCGCAACACCGACTTCACCGCGGTCGGCCAGGAGCCGGGATGGTGGCTGGAGGTCCAGCAGGGAAAGAGTCTCCGGCTCATCTACGCGTACGGCGAGAAGAGGGTCAGCATCCCCGCGCCTCCCGGCACCAGGGATTCCTCCGGGACTGTGACCTATCAGGCAGAGACCGACTCGGTTGACCTTCGCATCGTCGTCACGCCGGCGAGCTGCGCCGATGCGATGAGCGGGAAGCCCTACCCCGCGACCGTCACCGTCGCTGTCAACGGCGAGACGCTCAGGGGTTGCGGAGCACCTCAACCCGTGCTCGACGGCGCACCGATCGCCAGGGCCGCGACCGCAACGCTTCGAATTCCTGGCTTCGCCGATTTCCTCGCCCTCGACGGGAACGGCGCCTGGGTGACCAACGGGGGGCGGGTCGAGCGCCTGGTTGCCACTGACTCGATGCCCGTGGCAACCGTTCCCATGAGCGCACCGTGCGGTGGGATGGCGGTGGACTTCGGCAGCCTCTGGGTCGCCGACTGCAAGGAGCTCGCGGTAATCCGCATCGGCCTCACCTCGCACAAGGTCGAGGCCAGGATCTCAACCGGACTGGCCGATCCGAGCGGAGAGCTCAGCATTGCGACCGGCGCCGGTTCAGTCTGGATCCTCTCCGACGCGAGCGG
>DATEOL010000237.1:0-9439 GCA_035274025.1 Gemmatimonadales bacterium
CGCCGGGCCGCGAGCCCGCGCTGCCGGAGTCGCCTCCCGAGCATCTCGGTGAGCCGGCGCAGGAGCGGATGCAGGACGCCGAGGTCGTTGGTGTCGGTCGCGAGCGTGTGGGTCACCCGGTATTCGGCGCGGACTTCGGGAGCGAGCACCGGCCGCGGATCGATGCCGCGCGCGCGGGTGCGCAGCTCACGCCCCTCGCGACCCAGGACCGCGTAGAGATCGGCCTCGGAGATCGCGGCGATATCGCCGATGATGTCGAGCTGGTAGTCGTCGAGGCGCTCGCGAACACGATCGGGTGTGTCGGGGAGGATGTCGATGTGGCGCGGCGCAAGAAACGACTGTTCGACGCCTTGGGCCACATGCATGGGCCAGATATCCGCCCGTCCGCCCGTCCGTCCGTCCGCCCGTCCTACTCGTGTCGCCGCTTCGCTCACCAGCTTGTTCGTTGCCACGCCCACCCAGAGCGGAAGCTTGAGCCGCTCCCGTGCTTCGCGCCTGATCTTCTCGGCCACGTCCACGGCGGGACCGAACAACCGCTCCGTTCCCGAGATGTCGAGGAACGCGTGACCATACCACCGCGGCTCGATGACCGGCGCGTAGACTCGCAGGACCTCGTCGAGCGCCCGGGACGCGCGGGCGTAGAGCCGTGGATTGGGCGGCACCAGCACCAGGTCGCGGCAGAGCTTCTTCGCGAGCCGGGTCGCCATTCCCCGACGCACCCCTGCCGTCTCGGCCTCGTGCGAGAGCGCGAGGATGGTCCCCCGCTCGACGCCGGGCGGAGCGACAGCGAGCGGCCGGCTGCGAAGGGCGGGGGCGACCAGCTGCTCGACCGTGGTGCAGAAGGCCGGAGGATCGACGAAGAGGACGGTACGCACGGTTGGGCGGTTGAGGCGGTTGGGCCGGTTGAGGCGGTTGTTAACCGCCCTAACCGTCCTAACCGCCAAAGCCGTAGGCTTCCTTGAGCAGCCGCAGCCTTCGTGACAGTGCCTTCTTGTATTCCCGGCTCGTGTTGTTGCGACCGTTGAAGTGCCGTTCGTATCGCGGCGCGAGCATGGGGAAGGTGTCCTGCAGCAGCGGGATGAATCGCGCCCGCGTGACCGAGCCGAGTCGGAGCGCGTGGCCGCTGGCGAAGCGCGCTCCCGCTTCGCGCGCCGCCTCCATGAGATGGGCCAGGCTGGTCCAGGTGTCGGTGAGCCCGGGCAGGATGGGAGCGATCAGGATCCCGGCTTCGATGCCGGCCTGCACCAGCGTGCGCAGCGCGCGAAGGCGGGCATGAGGAAGGGGCGTCTTCGGCTCGACCTGCCGGACCAGCACCGGATCCGCCGAGATGATCGAGATGTTCACGCTCACGTCGTGCCGCTTCGCGAGCTCGACCAGGAGGCCGACGTCGCGCGCGACCAGCGCGGACTTGGTGGTGATCGAGATCGTGAGTCCCTTGAAGCCGCGGAAGGCCTCGAGCACGCGACGGGTGAGAAAGAACTGCCGCTCCGCGGGCTGGTACGGATCGGTGGCCGTCCCGATGACGATGGGGGTGTCACCAACCTTCGACGGGTCCAGGGTTTGCTGGATTACTCGGGCGATATCGTCTTTGACGTAGATCCGGTGCTCGAACAGGTCGGATGGGGCGGATAAGGCGGTTGGAACATCCGCCCTATCCGCCTTATCCGCCCTCTCAGTGACCCATTTGTGCGTATCGCGGGCGTAGCAATAGGAACAGCCGAACTCACAGCCGACGTATGGATTGAGCGACCAGAAACTCATCCCCGTGCTCTCGGGTGAGTTGAGCACACTCTTCACGTTGAGACGGATGAAGTCGGTGCCCCTCTCCCTGCGGTCGAGGACGGGCAGACGGGCAGCCGGGCCGGCGGTCAGAAGCGGGAGCTGCTCCGCGAGCTTCCTGCCCGCCTGCCCGTCCTCCCGTCGGTGCGTCTTCAGTTGCATCGTCCCCACCCGCACTGCACGCAGGAGACGCAGCTCGAGGCGTGCACGACGGGCCCTCCGCATTCGGGGCACGGTTCGCGGGAAAGAAGACGGGTTTCATCCAGTCGCGAATCACGAATCACGAGTCTCGCGACGGGTTTCCAGCTGGTTCGAAGGCCCTGCGGCGGCGGCGTCACGACGTTCCTCACTTCGGCGTTCCTTCGGTAATATTACCGAAGAAATACCGAAGTCAATAGCTCGGCGGATAGGGCGGATGGGGCGGATGGGGCGGTTAGGTTTCTCGCCGTCGCGACTGACTCAACCGCCCTAACCGCCTAACCGTCCTAACCGCCACCAACTATGCAGTGGTCCGAACTGATCCGCTCCTGGCCCGGTGAGGAAGTCGTCGTCCGCTACGACCGACCCACCGACGCATGGATGTTCATCGCCATTCACTCCACCCTGGGGAAACGCTCGGTGGGTGGTGTCCGGATGAAGGTTTATCCTGATCCCGCCGAGGGGCTGCTCGACGCGCTGAGGCTGGCGGAGGGGATGAGCTCGAAGTGGGCCGCGATCGAAGTGCCGTACGGCGGGGGAAAAGCAGTGCTTGCGCTGTCCCGTCCGGTGCAGGGCGAGGAGCGCACGGCGATGATGCACCGCTTCGGCCGGATGATAGATTCGCTCAACGGTCGCTACGGCACCGGGCCCGATATCGGCACGACGCCCGACGACATGGCGCTGCTCGCGACCGAGACGCGCTTCGTCCACTGCTATGACTGGAAGATCCGCGCGCCTTACGATCCCGGCATCTACACCGCGCTCGGCGTCTTCGTGGGAATCAAGTCGGCGCTTCGCTTCGCCACCGGCAGCGACAAGTTCGGCGGGGTCCGCGTCCTGGTGATGGGCCTGGGTGACACCGGCGCGCCGCTCTGTCGCTCGCTCGCGGCCGAAGGGGCGCACCTGCTGGTGAACGACCTCGACGATGCGCGGGCCCGGAAGATGGCGGCCGAGGTCGGCGGAGACGCGGTGCAGGGCGACGCGATGTACGACGCCGAGTGCGATGTGCTGGCGCCGTGCGCGATCGGGGCCATCCTCAATGAGCAGACCATTCCGCGGCTCAAGTGCAGGATCATTGCCGGTGCGGCCAACAACCAGCTGCGCTTCCCCGAGGACGGCGATCGCCTGCACCAGCGCGGCATCCTGTACGCGCCCGACTACGTGGTGAATGGCGGGGGCGCGGTCTCGCTCGCGATGGTGGACGAAGGCGCGGACTTCGAGGTGATCCGGAAGGAGATCGGCAAGATGGACGATCGCCTCACGAAGATCTTCCGCGAGGCGAAGGAGAAGAACGAATCGCCGGTGTACGCGGCGGCCAGAATGGTTGAATCGGTACTCGCGAGGAAGCCCTAAAGCCCTAACGCCCTAAAGGCCTGGTCCCAATGCTTCGCGCACTGATTGCAACAGTACTTCTGGTCGCAAACGTTGCCCGCGCCCAGGCCGCGCGCTCCGATCGGTTCGACCTGCTCATCACCGGCGGTCGCATCCTCGATGGGACCGGGAATCCCTGGTACTACGCCGACGTCGGGATCCGGGGCGGCAAGGTCGCGGAGATTGGCCGCCTCGCGGGGCGCGATGCGGGACGGGTCATCGACGCGAAGGACAGGGTCGTCGCCCCCGGTTTCATCGACATCCATTCGCACGCCGACGATGGTGCCACGCCACGCGGCGGCTTTCGGGACCCCGATCCGGCGCGCCGCGCGGCGCCGAACCTCGTGACGCAGGGCGTCACCACCGTCGTCGTGAACCAGGACGGACGGTCGCCACTGCCGATCAGTGAGCAGCGCGACCTCCTCGCGAAGAACGGGATCGGTCCCAATGCGGTCCTCCTGGTGGGGCACGGCAGTGTCCGCGCGCGGGTCATGGGCTCGGACTTCCGCCGGCTCGCGACCGCCGATGAAGTCAAGCAGATGAAGGGACTGGTGCGGCAGGCAATGGCGCAGGGGGCGTGGGGACTCTCCGCCGGACTGGAGTACATGCCGGGCCGTTGGAGCAATACCGATGAAGTCGTCGCACTCGCCGAGGAGATCGCGCCCTATCGCGGCGTGTACATCTCGCACGAGCGGAGCGAGGGGCAGGACCCGATGTGGTACTGGCCCAGCCAGGATCCGCCGGGACAGCCGACGCTGCTCGATGCGGTGCGCGAGACGATCGAGATCGGCGAGCGCAGCGGGGCGACGGTGGTGGCGTCGCACATCAAGGCGAAGGGGCAGAACTACTGGGGATCGAGCGGCGCCGCGATCCAGCTCATCGAGCGCGCCCGGGCGCGCGGCGTGGATGTGTGGGCCGACCAGTACAGTTACGCGACCAGCGGCACCGATGGCAACACGGTGCTGATTCCAGGCTGGGCGATCGGCGCCGGTGAATTCGGCCAGGGCAGGAGCTCGGCCACCGACTACGCCGCCGCACTCCGGAAGACGCTGGCCGATTCGGCGCAGGCGATGAAGCTCCGCCGTGACATCGCGCACGAGATCGCGCGACGCGGCGGTGCGGCGCGGGTGGTCGTGTTCGAGTACCCCGATTCAGCCATCGTGGGAAAGAGCATCGGTGACATCGCGGCCGCGCGGAAGCTCGAGCCGGTCGAAGCCGCCATCGGCCTGCAGCTCGAGGGTGACGTGAGCCGTCCCGGTGGCGGCCGGATGCGCGGCTTCTCGATGGACGAAGTCGACCTGGAGGCGTTCGCGGCCAGGCCCTGGGTGGCCACGGCATCCGATGCGGGGATCGCGCTCCCCGAGGATGGGCCCAGCACGCATGCCCGCTACTATGGGACCTTCTCGCGGAAGATCAGGCACTACGCCCTCGACCGCGGGGTGATCTCCCTGGAAGACGCGATCCGCTCGATGACGACGCTGCCGGCGCAGATCATGGGAATCCGGGATCGCGGCATCCTGCGGGAAGGAGCCTGGGCCGACGTCGTGGTGTTCGATCCGGCACGGATCAGGGACGCCGCCACGTTTTTCCAGCCGCACCAGTACACCGAAGGCGTGGACTATGTCCTGGTGAATGGAGAATTCGTAGTAGACGAAGGACGTATCACGGGGAAGCTGGCGGGAAAGGTCTTGACTCGCTGACCGCTCCCCGCTTCCCGCTTACTCCCGCAGTACCCCACCCGGATCAGTCCTCGCCGCGCGAATCGCGGGCGCCAGGCATCCGATGACTCCCGCAAGCAGCAGGATTCCGATCGCGGCGCCCAGCGAGACCGGGTCAGTCGGCTTCACCTGATAGAAGAGTCCCGACACGGCTCGACCCAGGATCAGCGCGGCACCCAGTCCGAGCGCCAGCCCGACCGCGACCGGTCGCATGCCGCGTCCCACCACTTCACGCAGGACCCGACCCGACTGGGCTCCAAGCGCCATCCTGACGCCGATCTCGCGGCGCCGCTCCGCGACGAGGAATGCGATGACACCGTAGATCCCGACGCCGGCCAGCACCAGGGCGATAGCGCCGAAGATTCCCAGCAGCGCCGAGAGCAGTCGCTGGGGTGAAAGTGTTTCGGAGATGATGTCCGCAATGGGAGCCGGTGTCCCGAAGACCACGTCGGCGTCGAGGGCGCGCACCTCTTCCTTCGCGCGCGCGAGCACCGGCCTCGGGTCCCCGCTCACCCGCACGACGTACATCGGGGAGCGGCTCAGGTCCTGGCTCAGGGGATAGTAGACCTCGGGCTCGGGCGGGACGTCCACGCCGCGGCGCCGGATGTTGGCGACCACCCCGACGATTTCCATCCAGGGATCCTCGGGGTTCGGACCCATGCGCGCCCGCTTGCCCACTGCGTCGCCGCCATAGAATCGATCGGCGAGCGCCTGGTTGACCACGATCACCGGCGGCGCGTCGATCCGATCGGTCCGCTGCATCAGCCTTCCGGCGACCAGCGGAATGCCGAGGGTCTTGAAGTAGTCGGTTTCCGCCGCGTTGTAGCCGATCTCGGGTAGCGGCCCCTCCGGAGCTGGCGCGCCCTCCACGATGATGCTGGTGGTGCTCACGTTCGCCATCGGGATGGTGTACGCGGCCGAGGCGGTCACGACGCCCGGGATGCCGCGGACCCGCTCGATCAGGCGCTCCTCGAACGAGACGACGTCGGGCGGATTGGGATAGCGCGTGCTCGTCGCGGGCGCGGTGAAGAACCAGACCGATTCGGTCTGGAAGCCAAGGTCCTGTCGCACCAGGGCGGAGAGACTCCGGAGCGCGAGGCCGCAGCCGACCAGCAGGATCGCCGCGAGCCCGACCTGGGTCGCGACCAGCGAGGCGCGGACGCCGTGACTCCGGCGCGAGAGGGTGCTGCCGTGCCCTCCGGAGCGAAGCGCGCCGGTGAGATCGGCCCGAACCGCCGAGAGGGCGGGAAGGATCCCGGACGCGATGGCGGCGAGGGCCGTGATGCCGATCGCGAACAGCATGACCCGCGAGTCGGTCCGAACCAGCTCCCCGCGAGGCAGCGCCGCGAGACGCACGAAGAGACCGCTGGTCCAGGTCGCGCCGAGGAGGCCGATCACGAGGCCGAAGGTCGCCAGCACCAGCTGCTCGATGAACACCTGGCGCGCGATACGGAGCCGGCCGGCTCCGAGCGCGGATCGCACCGCGAATTCGCGGCTTCGGCCGAGCGCGCGGGCGAAGACCAGATTGGCGAGGTTGGCGCAGGCGATGAGCAGCACCAGGCCCACCGCGCCCATTACGAGCCACAGGGTCGAGCTCACGCTCTGGGTCCCGCTCTCCTTGAGGGGCACGATCCTGGGCGTGTGGCCCTTGTTGAGGTCGGGATATTCGGCCGCAAGGCGGAGACCGATGGTCTCGAAATCCCGCTGGGCCTGTTCGACGGTGACGCCGGGCTTGAGCCGCCCGAAACCGGTGGCAAAGTGGAACCGGCGCGCCCGGCCATTGTCGCGCGAGAGGTAGGTGTAGTCGGACGTGAAGTAGATGTCCCAGACGGAGACCCCGTCCATCACCGGGGAGACGTAGCGCCGCGGCAGGATCCCGATGATCGTGGTCTCACGGTCGCTGATTCGCGCGGTGCGGCCCACGATCGAGGAGTCGGCGCCGAAGATCCGCACCCATGCCGGCCAGGTGAGGATCGCGACCGGCGGCGCGCCGTCGACCGCGTCGTCGGGCCGGAAGTCCCGGCCGATCGCCGGCTTCACGCGGAGAATGCCGAAGAACTGGGGTGACACCTCTCCGCCGGTGAGCATGGTCGCGTCACCGGCGCCGGTGAGCGGGACGCGGCGGAACCGGAAGAGTCCCATCTCCGCGAGCGTGCTGTTCTGCGCCTTCAAGTCGTTGAAATCCGCGATGGTGACCTGCCCGAACTCGCGGTTCTCGTCCTTCTCGTAGATCCGTACCAGCCCGCCCGCTTCGGGGTAGGGCAGGGGTCGGAGCAGGACGGCATCGAGCAGCGAGAACACCGCGGCGTTGGCGCCGATGCCGAGGGCGAAGGTGATGGCGACGACCGTGGCGAAGAGCGGCGAGCGCTTTGCCGCGCGGAAGGCGAGGACGAAATCATGCCGCACGTCGGCCCAGTACTCCCGGCGATTGCTGTCGCGGGTCGCGCGCCGGTCGATCTCGCGGACTTCGCTCGCGAACGAGTCCCGCGAGCCGAACTGGCGCAGCGCCTCCGCTCGCGCCTGGTCCGGTGTCATGCCCTGTGCGACCAGCTGTTCGACCTTGGTGGCGATGTGGAACTCGAACTCGGAGTCGACGTCCGCCGCGGGCGCGCGGCCGATCGCGAGCCGGAGGACGTTCCGGAGACGGGGAGGAAGTGCCATGACTCAGCCCTCCGTGGCGGGCTGGAGGACCTTGGAGATCGCGACCACGTAGCGGCGCCAGGTCGACTCCTGGGCCCGGAGTTCCCGGCGGCCGGCGGCCGTCAGCGCGTAGTAGCGCGCCTTCCGGTTGTTCTCGGATGCGCCCCACTCGGCGGCAATCAACCGCCGGGCGGCGAGGCGGTGGAGCGAGGGATAGAGCGCGCCCTCCTCGACCAGGATGGCGTCGTCGGTGCGCTGCCGGATGGCGGCGGCGATGGCGTACCCGTGCATGGGACCGGGAACGAGGGTCCGGAGGACCAGGAGGTCGAGGGTGCCGCGGAGGAGGTCCAGATCGGCGGAGTCAGCCATGGTGGTCTTCCCCAAAGGTTCTTATGGGAAGACGCCCGGCTCTCCCCTAAGGTTTCACTGGGAGAGATACCTGGTGGGTGGAAATCGTTGCACTCGCGCGGTTGAGGCGGTTGGGGCGGTTGGGGCGGTTGGGGCGGTTGAGGCGGTTGGGCGGTTGCGCTAAGTCGTGCCGCGGAGTTTCCGGGCGACCTTCTCGTTCTCCTCCATGACGCGGAGCAGGTTCCCGCTCCAGAGCTTGGCGATCTGCGGCTCGGTGTAGCCCCGCTTCACCAGCTCGAGCGTGACGTTGAACGTCTCCTCGGCGTTGTTCCAGCCCTCCACGCCCCCGCCACCGTCGAAGTCGGAGCTGATGCCCACGTGATCGATGCCGATCAGCTTGACCGCGTAATCGATGTGGTTCACGAAATCCGCGACCGTCGCGCGGGGCGGCGGAGGAAACTGCTTGTTGACCTCCTGCATGTCACGCTGGAACGCGGTCCGCGCCGAGTCGGAGAGCCCCTGGAAGCCACTCCGTCCCCGGCCCATGCCATAGCGCTCCCGCAGCGCTGCAACCGCCTGGGCGCGCTCGGGTGAATCCTGCCCGCACTTCACGTAGCCGGAGAACGCGACCAGCTGGGCGACGCCGCCGTTCTTCTTGAGCCCGAGCAGCTGCTCGTCGTCCAGATTGCGGCTGTGATTGCAAAGGGCGCGAACCGCGGAGTGCGACGCGATGATCGGCGCCTTGCTGAGAGAAAGTGCCTGCATCATCGACTGCTTCGAAGGATGGGAGACGTCCACCATGATCCCCCAGCGGTTCATCTCGCGGATCACGTCCTTGCCGAGCGGGCTCAGGCCGCCATTGGGCCAGGTATTGTCCCGCTCGCCGGTGTTCGAGTCCGAGAGGTGATTGTGTCCGTTGTGGGCGAGCGACATGTAGCGGGCGCCCAGGTCGGCGAAGGTCTTCACCGCGGTGATGTCGGTCCCGATCGGGTAGGCGTTCTCGACGCCGATGAGCGCCACCTTCCGTCCCGACGCATGGATCCGCCGCGCGTCTTCCGCGGTCACGGCGAGGCCGATGCGGTCGGGTGCGAGGCTGTCGGTGAGCCGGTGAATGGCGTCGAACTTTTCCAGGGCCGCCGCGCGCGCCCTGGCGAATCCGGTCGGCGTGAGATCCTCGTCCTGCCCGACGTACACGATGAAGAACACCGCGTCGAGGCCGCCCTTTTCCATCTTGGGGAGGTCGACCTGGGTGCTCTGCCGGGTGGTGTAGTTGCGCTCGGTGGTGAAGTTGGCCGGGTTGATGTCGACGTGGGTGTCGAGGGTCATCACCCGGTCATGGATGGCTCGGGCCCTTGTTGTATCGACAGACTGAAGGAGCAGTACCA
>DATEOL010000238.1:0-2723 GCA_035274025.1 Gemmatimonadales bacterium
GTGAGCTCCGGCTTGGGCTCCTCCGGTGGCAGCTTCATCGCATCGAAGCGCCACGCGCCCTGCGGAATCCCCTCCGCCAGGAGCTGGGCGACATCCGCGGTGCCGAGTGTGGTCGCGCCGGACGCGACGACGATCGCCATCGATTCCACGCCGAGCTTCCGTGCCTGCTTGGCCGCGACCGAGGCCCCTCGGCGGATGGGATCACGAAGGTCGGGACCAGGCTTTCCGATACCAATAAGGAGGACCCGCGCCGCGGGCCCCGTTGGCCAGGCCAGCGCGGTCGAGTCCCGTTTGCCGCTGAAGTCACCGGCGGCGTAGAGGCGCGAGAGCGCGCCACCGGCCTGCTGGTCGAGTCCCTGGAGTGATTGCGGGAGGGTTGTTCCCTGGGCCGCAAGCACGGCAAGAAGAGGTGTCGCGTGGCCTTCAGGCTTGGAGGCGACGACCTCGGTGGTCAGCGTCATCGTCAGGAATCCAGGTCGAGGACGAGGCACAAAGTAACCGTTATCTTTCACCCATGTCTGGACTGCTCGCCCTGCTGGCGCTCCTCGCCTCACCAGCCGATACGCTCGGCCCCGATCCCGCTTCCCTGCCTGCCGCGAAGGTGACTCTCGATGCCGCGGCATCGGAGATCATCATCGAATTGCCCGGGATCCCTCTGCCGCCCCACACCGGACACCACGGAGGGGGCGGCGGCTATCCGCCGGTGGTCAAGGCTGAGCTGCCGGTCGACGCCTCGCTGTATGGGTTCCGCGTTGAAGTGGTCGATGGCTCCGGCAAGCTGCTGCCCCCTGAGCTGATCCATCACTTCAACCTGATCGATCCCAACAATCGGGAGCTCTTCCTGCCCATCTCGCGCCGGATCATGGCCGCGGGCAAGGAGACCGGTGCGCAGAAGCTGCCGCGCTTCTTCTTCGGCGTCCCCATGCGGAAGGGGAGCCTGGTCGTCGCCAGCGCGATGCTGCACAATCCGACAGACAGCGATTACGTGGAGGCCCGGACCCGCCTGGTCCTGAGCTACGTGCCCGCCGAGAAATGGTATCCGTTCTTCGATGGGTATCCGTGGCAGCTGGACGTCGGCTTCCCCGTGGGTGACAAGTCGTTCACCCTCCCCCCCGGCGTCTCGACCCGCTCGTACGAGGCCAGGCCCAGCGTCGCGGGCAAGATCGTCGCGGTAGGCGGTCACATGCATGAGATGGGGACGAAGATCGAGCTCACGGAAGTCGAGTCGGGCAAGGTGATCTGGTCCGGCGCGCCCACCGTCGACGCCGAGAAGAACATCACCGGCATCCCTATCGGGAAGCTCTACGGACTCTTCAAGATGGGGGCGCCGATCCGTCCCGACCGGACCTATCGCGTGACGGTCACCTACGACAACTCGACGGGCGCGCCGGTCGAAGCGGGGGGCATGGGCGTCGTCGGCGGGCTTTTCGTTCCGGACAAGGGCGTGTCATGGCCCGCGGCCGACAAGGCGGATCCACTTTACGTGCAGGACGCGTTTCACTACCTGCGGGTGAAGCGGGACTCAGCGGCTTCCGCCGAGCACGTGCACCAGCACTAGACCGGCGGCGAGCGCGTGCATGTGAGAGGCGGGCCTGGTTCAGGTCCGCTTTTTCTATTGCCGGTTCAGAGGGGAACGGTATACAATTGTGCCGCATCGCCTACCCGCTGTTCATACAACCCCGCGGTCATCAGTGCGGAATGCTGACTGGAGCCAGCGTTGTTTCCGGATGCCCTTCTTCTGCTGCGGGTGAAGCAGGCCCACGGCGTATTCTCCCGCCCGGCCCACGATCCTGAGAACACGTTCGACCGCTTGCTCGCGCAGCTGCAGGCGCACGCGCGAGAACAGTATGTCCGCATCACGGATTGCATCCCCGACCGCACGCTGCAGGAAGGGGCGGTCGTCGCCCTGGTCTGCGAGATCACGACGAAGGGGGAATCCGTGCTGATCAAGGCGGGACTGTGGTGAAGCAGAGTGCCCGAGGCGAGAGTCGAACTCGCACGGGGGTCGCCCCCCGGCGGATTTTGAGTCCGCTGCGTCTGCCATTCCGCCACTCGGGCCGTGCGAGAAGCTAGGCGCACCGCCCCGCGGGCGTAAAGTCGTCAGGACTCGAGGCTCTCCGGCGGTCCGGCCCGGAGCGGATTGCGGTCAACGGGGAGCCAGCGTTGGTTTTACCCATGCACCGATCCCGATTCCACCCCTGGCACGACATTGCTCCCGGTCCCTCCGTCCCCGACGTCCTCACGGCGGTCATCGAAATCCCCCGCCATTCGAGGAACAAATACGAGATCGACAAGGACACCGGGATGTTCCGGCTCGACCGCGTGCTCCACTCCGCGGTCCACTACCCCGGTGACTACGGCTTCATCCCCCAGACCCTCGGCGACGACGGGGACCCGCTCGATATCGTCCTCATGATGACCGCGCCGGTGTTTCCCGGCTGCCTGGTCGACGTGCGCCCGGTCGGGATCTTTCATCTGGTGGACCGCGGTGACAGCGACGAGAAGATCATCGCCGTGCCCACCCGCGACCCCTTCACGGACGAGATCCGCGACATCAAGGACATCCGGAGCCACGCGTTGCTCGAGCTGGAGCACTTCTTCCAGGTCTACAAGGACCTCGAAAACGTGCGGGTGGAAACGCGCGGATTCGATAACGCAAAGGCCGCGAAGAAGGTGATCCTCGCGGCCGTGGCGAACTACAAGCGGAAATTCACCGCTCGGAA
>DATEOL010000239.1:0-4603 GCA_035274025.1 Gemmatimonadales bacterium
CCGCCCGCCCGCCCACCTCGTATTGACGGTCTATAGGAAGCAACGGTATCCTCGTATAGAGCGTCAATAGGAGAGACTATGGCGGCGCGGTCGGATTTGCTCCAGGGCACCCTCGATCTGCTGATCCTCAAGGCGGTCTCGCTGGGGCCGCTGCATGGCCTCGGGGTCTCCCGACGGATTGCGCAGCTGACCCGGAACGAGTTCCTGGTGAAGCCGGGGTCCCTGTTCCCCGCCCTGCACCGGCTGGAGCAGAAGGGATGGCTCCGGTCCGAATGGGGCCAGTCGGAGAGCAACCGAAAGGCACGCTACTACGAGCTGACCGCGTCCGGCCGGCGGCAGCTCAAGGCCGAGATGCGGAGCTGGTTGCGGGTTTCCCTGGCCATTAACAGGTCGTTGGCATCGTCCTAAGGAAGCGGGTGACACCATGAAGAATCGGGACGATGAGCTGAACGAGGAGATCGATTCCTACCTCGACCTGGTGACGCGAGAAAAAATCAGGAACGGCATGTCTCCCGAGGAGGCCCGGCGGCAGGCCAAGCTCGAGATGGAAGGGACCGACCACGTGAAGGAAGCGGTGCGCGACGTGCGACGCGGGGCCTGGCTCGACCAGATCCTGAGAGACATCCGGTTCGGCATCCGGACCCTTCGCCGGACGCCGGCGTTCACCACCTTCACCGTCCTCACCTTCGCGCTCACCATCGGCGGGCTCACCACGATCTTCAGCCTGGTGAACGCGATGCTGCTCCGGCCCCTGCCCTATCCGGAGTCCGATCGCCTGGTGACGCTGATGGAGGCAAGCCGCAACCAGCCAGCCAACATCGGGTACAACGTCGCGGCCCCGAATTATCTCGACTGGGAAGCGCAGGCCACCTCGTTCAGCGGCATGGCGCTCTACGAATACCTCGGCTTCAACCTGGCGGGTGACGGCGAGCCGGAGCAGGTCGCCGGCCTGCGCGCCACCCACAAGCTGTTCGACGTGCTCGGCGTGCCACCGTTGCTGGGGCGCGGCTTCGTGGCCGAGGATGACGCCTGGGGCAACGGGAAAGTGGCGGTCATCTCCTACGGTCTCTGGCAACGGCGTTTCGCCGGCGACTCAGCCGTTATCGGCCGCAATATCCGGATCAACCAGGAACCCTGGCAAATCGTCGGCGTGATGCCGAAGGGCTTCGCCTTTCCGAGCAACACGCAATCGGTCTGGGTGCCGATCGGGCTCAATGAGGAAGACCGGAGCCGCGGCAGTCATTCGTTCTTCGTGGTCGCCCGGCTCAAGCCCGGTGTCACCTACGAGCAGAGCCTGACCGAGATACGGGCCCTCGGCGACCGGCTCGCGGCGACCTACGTGGAGAACACCTCGGAAACCGCGACCGCGATGCTGATCCGGGACCAGTGGATGACGAAGGCGCGGAGCACGCTCAAGGCACTCCTCGCCGCCGTCATCCTGCTCGTGCTGATCGCCGCGGCGAACGTGGCGAGCCTGCTGGTGGCGCGCGGCCATGGCCGCCGCCGAGAGCTCGCGGCGCGCATGGCGCTGGGCGGCAGCCGAGGCCGGATCGTCTCCCAGATCCTGACCGAGAGCCTGCTGCTTTCGGTGGCGGGATCGGTGGCAGGGCTTGGCATCGCCCTGGTCGCGATCAAGGGACTGGTTTCCGTCCTGCCCGGGTCGCTTCGCTATCTCCCGTTCCGCGACTTGAGTGAAGTCCCCCTCGACTTCAGGGTCTTCGCGGTCACCGCGATCGTGGCGCTGCTCGCGGGAGTCATCGCGGGACTCGCCCCCGCCCTCACCGTGCTCCCGTCCGACCCGGGCGAGGTGCTGCGTGACAGCGAAGGTCGGGGGGCCACGGCACGCCGCGGGCGGACGCTCAAGAACGCGCTCGTGAGCCTCGAGGTGGGTCTCGCCGTCGTTGTACTGGCCAGTGCGGCGCTCCTCATCACCAGCATCCGCAAGGTGCTCAGTGTCGAGCCGGGGGTCCGGGCGGACAATGTCATCGCGATGGCGATGTCCCTCCCGCAGCCTGACTTCTATGGAGCACCGATCCGCAAAACCTTCTGCGCGCAGGAAGCCGCAGAGGTGGGCAGTGTCCCGGGCGTGGAGGCGACCAGCGCGGTGAGTCACCTGCCGCTCACCGGGGCCAACGCGAGCCGGAGCTTCATCATCGAAGGCGCCCCCGATCCCGGAACCACGCCGCCCTGGGCGCAGTATGGCGTCGCCTGCCCCGGCTACTTCGCGACCATGGGGATTCCGCTCCGGGGCCGCGACTTCACCCTCGCCGATCGCGACGGCGGCGAGCTCGTCGTGATCATCAACGAGGCCCTGCGCGAGCGCTACTTCAAGAACGAAGACCCGATCGGGAAGCGCTTCCGGCTGGGACGCTACGACGTGCCAAGTCCGTGGCGCACGATCATCGGCGTCGCCGGGAACGTGCGGCACAACGGCCTGGACGAGAACATCGAGGCATACTTCTACGCCCCCTACCAGCAGGCGGCGTGGCCCACGATGAGCATCGTCACGCGGATGCGCGAGGGGACCGCACCGGTGGCGCAGCCGATCCGGCAGGCGCTTTCGCGGTTCGAGCCGGAAGCGCCGGTCAACGACGCCGAGCTGATGAGCCAGGTCGTCAACGACTCACTGGGCCACCGGCGATTCCCCCTGATGTTGTTCACGATTTTCGCCGCGCTCGCCGTGGCGCTCGCCGCGACCGGCATCTTCGGCATCGCGAGCCAGACGGTGCAGCAGCGGAGGCGCGAGCTGGGCATCCGGCGGGCGCTGGGGGCGAGATCACAACAGCTCTATGGCATGGTGGTCAGTCAGGCGATGCTGCCGGTGCTCATCGGCGTGGGACTCGGGCTCGCCGGAGCATTCGCGGGGACCCGGGTGCTCCGGAGCATGTTGTATGAGGTGACGCCGACGAACCTCTCGGTCTTCGGGATCGTTGCGGTGGCGTTGTGCCTGGTCGCGATCGTCGCCTGCCTGGCTCCGGCACGACGGGCGGCACATGTCGATCCAGCTTCGGTATTGCGAGAAGATTGAGCAGTCATCCCGAACCCCGCGCAGCGGGTGAGGGACCTTGCACCGGAGTAGCTGGGCAGAGCGGAGACTCAGAAGGGACGCAGAAACGTGAGCTTGGATGGCCAATCGAACTGCGAAACAAGCTCACATTTTTGCGTCCCTTCTCAGTCTCCGCCCTGCTCAGCTACTCCGGTGCAAGGTCCCTCGCTCGTTTCACTCGCTCGGGATGACGGGCCCTGTACACCAACGCTCCGACCACATTCGCCATCACGATCACGGCTGAGATCTTCAAACCAAACAGCAGTCGACTCTCCACCTGCACGATCGGCAACACCGACAGCAGCACGTACAGCAGCGTCATCAGGAACCCGGACAGTGCCGTGATCCGCAGCCAGAGCGGCGCTCGCGGGTGACCCTTCAGTCCCCACAGGGGAATCGCGAACATCACGAGATAGGTGAGGGCATAGAAGATTCCCGCCGCGTTCCAAAGCAGCTGGAAGGCTTCCTGTTTCCCGACGCCCACCAGTCCCAGCATCGCGAACCCCAGCGTCACCAGTCCCACGAAGACGATTGCGTTCGCCGGGGTTTGATAGCGGGGGTGCAGCCGGGTGAACCACGCAGGCAGCAGCCCGTCCCATCCGGCCACCATCGGGAGCCGGGTGATGGCCGCGAAGGTCACGCTCGACTGGGCCAGGCGGATCACGACGAGCGCGAGGATCGCAATCGTCGCCACCCCCGCCGCAGTTCCGAATGGAGCAAGACCGAGCGACAGCACCTGGGGGATCGGGGCGATCAGGTCGATCTGGTCCCCCGGCACCAGGGCCAGCACCGAACTGGTGCCGAGGATGAACATCAGGACGATGACCGGCGCCGCGATCATCACCGAGCGCCCGATCGTGCGCGACGGACTGCGGGTCTCGCCGGCGTGAATCGCCACGTATTCGAAGCCACCGAACGCGCCAAACCCCATCTTGCCGAGCAGGTTGAGGCTCATGATCGACAGGACGGGCGTCGCGGTGGCGAGCGGGTGATACCCGGTGATCGTCCCCTTCGCGAAGTTGAGAAGCGGCAACGCGAGGATGGCTGCGAATACGAGGAGCATCAGCACCCCGCCCGCCTTGTGCACCCACTTGCCGATGGAGAGTCCGCGGATCGAGAGCCAGACCAGCGCAGCGAGCACCGCAACGCTGCTGACCACGATGAACCACTTGGACTGCATCAAGCTCGCGCCGTCACCCGACAAGGTGTGACCGAGGTACTGGGTCACCTGGATCCCGATCTCGGAGACGTTGAGGATGGCGAAGAGCCCCAGGTTCCAGGCGACGAGAAACCCGGTGAAGGGGCTGAAGCCGAGCTTGGCCCACTGGTAGAGGCCGCCTTCCAGCGGCATGAGGCCGTTGAGGTAGATCACCACGAGGGCCGACGGCAGGTAGAAGAGCGACATGGCGAGGAGCCAGAACACCACGTGCGCCGGCCCCAGCCGGGCGGCCACGCCGACCCAGGCCAGGCCGACGATGAAGAGAATCTGGGTCAGGACGAGGTCGCTGAGGCCAAGCTCTCGGCGGAGTTCCACCGTCTCGGCGGGCATCCTGGCGA
>DATEOL010000240.1:0-8556 GCA_035274025.1 Gemmatimonadales bacterium
GTTCGCGGCCCAGTTCGCCTCCCGCCCCGATGTCGTCTACGTGCGGACTCCCTCAGAGGTCGACCTGATGCCGGCCTGGGACGTCGCCTCCGAGCGAGGAACCTGGACCGGTCAGTGGACCCAGCCCGATGGAGTCACCAGGATCGGCGGCACCTACCAGGCCCAGTGGCGGAAGGTGAACGGCGAATGGCTCCTCCAGGGAGAGCTCTTCGTGCCGACACACTGTAGCGGTTCCTCGTGGTGCAACAAGCACCCGTAGGGGGCGGGCAATGCCCGCCCCGGGCCGGGCATTGCCCGGCCCCTACGGCTTCTTGAGGGCCTTGATCTCCGACGGCAGCTCGAACGCGGAGTCGGGAATCGGCTTCGTCGAAATGCTGTCGATCCGGACCACCTGCTCGATTCCCATCGTGCTCGCCTTGATCACCGTCGCCATCTTGACCCCGTCGAACGACTTGTACTCGGTGTATACCGTCGTTCCTTCGAGCTCACCCATGGGCGAGTTCTGCTTGCGGATCGTGGCGGACAACAGGCCGGAGGCCTTGTCGTAGCACTCGGTGTAGGTCTCCTTCCACGTCGTCGTGACCGTCACTACCCAGCAGGGGCTCCCGCCGTGGTTCGCCTCGCCGGTGGTCTCCCGCGAGGTCACATATTTCGACGGATTCAGCAAGGCGTCCATGTCGGACTGCTGCTTCATCTGGTCGAGCGCCGTGCCTTCGACCAGCATGGGCCCCATCGCAGGATTCAGCATCCAGCCGGTCTCGCCGTTCAATCCCGTGCTGGTGGATCCCATGCCCGGGATCTCGATCTTCGTCAGCATCTTCATCGGGCTCGCGTTCAGGATCTCGATCGGCCCGGTGAGCCCCTGCGCCTCGACCTCGAAGTGTCCCCAGACGTGACGGCTGGTGATCTTCTGCATCGCGGCCCTCCCTCCCGCGGCCTCGAGGTACCTGTTGTACAGCTCATCGCCCGTCGGTTTTGCCTGGGCGGTGAGTGATGGCGCGATCGCGAGCAGCGCGACGAGGATCAGGGAACGGGTCTTCATGGTGTGGCTCCAGTGCGGCGGCTCTTCTCGCCGGCAATCCAGCGCATGGCCGCGTTGAGAACGGGATCGCGTCCGGCCAGGAGGTCGGAGCGCGTGAGAGGGACAGGTTCATCGGGGACCACGCCGAGGCCTTCGAGGTGTTCGCCCGACGGAGTGATGAATTCTCCGATGGCGTGATACAGCACGTCTCCGTTGGGGAGCCGGTCCCACGAGGCCGGAAGCACACCCCCGATCGAGGTCGCGCCGAAAACGCGCACCCGTCCGACCGCGCGCATGCCCGCGGCGAAGATCTCGGAGGCGCTTCCCGACAGCTCATCGACCAGCACCGCCACGGGCCCCGCGAACGGCTGCACCGTCCGGCCGTCGCTGGTGGACCGTCGCGGGTTGGCGACGAACACCATTCGCGAGCTCCGGGTCTGGTTGATGCCGAGGGTGTCGGGGCGCGCGGTGAAGTGTCCCGCGACGCCCCCGACCATCGCGGCCACGCCACCGGAATTCCGGCGCAGGTCGATGACCATGCCGTCCATCGCGCGATAGGCATCGACCGCCGAGTCGACCTGGCGCACCAGCGGGACCACCCAGTTGCTGAACCAGATGACGCCGGCGCGGGTGTTGTCGAGTCGTTCCTCGTGGGCGTGGAACCGGGCGAAGAAGGTCGGGAAGTAGCCCCACTTGACCGGTGGGCCGGTGTCGGCCCGGCGCACCATCGTTCGGGAGACCGGTCGATCGTGGCCGTCCAGGAATTGCACCATCACGCTGGACTCGACGGGCCCGAGCAGGAGCGACGAGACGCCGCGCACGGCGCGAAGCGTGAGGCTATAGCGGCCGGGGCGGCTGCGGATGCCCTCGACCACCGAGTCCACCTTCGCGTTCCCGATCTCGGTGACGACCCATCCCGCCTCGACTCCGGCCGCCTTCGCGGCACCATCCGGCTCGATCCGCTCCACCACGATGCGACCGCCGATATAGGCGAGCTCCGCGCCGATGGTGCCGCTCTCCTCGACCGCCTCGTCCCGGCTCGCTTCGGCGACGTCCGAAGGGAACACCGAAAAGTGGGACTGTCCCAGTCGCGCGAGCATCACCCGGATGAGCGTCCGCACCGAATCGCGTGACGCGCCGATCGCGAAGGGGCGGAGCGAGTCGCGCAGCGCGATCCAGTTGACCCCGTTGAACGTGGTGTCGAAGTGAGTCCGCTCGACGATCCGCGCCGCGGCGTCGAACGTCGCGAGATTGGTGTCGTTCGCCTGCGCCGCGAGCGGCGAGGCGAGCAGCGCGAGCAGCGCAACCAATCGCATCAGGCCTCCAGCGCGCGCCGAACCTGCGGCGCCCGCCGCCGGCTCACCCGCACCGCGGTCTTGTCCGAGAGCGTGAGCTCGGCGGATCCGTCACTGAACGGCTCGAACCGGGTGATATGGTCCACGTTGACCAGCTCCGAACGGCTTACCCGCGCGAAGCCCGGGCCGATCCGGTCCTCCAGCTCGGTAAGGGTGTAGTCGGTCGTCCAGCCGGCCCCCCGCGCGATGGCGGTGACGATTCCTTCATCAGCCGTGAATCGGAGGATTTCGCGGAGGGGCAGCAGAAGCCGGCCTGATCCGTCGCGCACCAGGATGCGTGGCTTGCGCACCGCCCCGACGGTGGGCAGCGCCGCGGTGAGCCGGGCGAGCACGTCACCGCCCAGACTCGCGGCGCGGGTGGTCTCCAGCCGAACCCGTGCGCGATCGAGGGCCTGTCGAAGCCGGTCCAGGGCCACCGGCTTCACCACGTAATCGAGTGCTTCGTGCTCGAAGGCCTTGAGCGCGTGCTCATCGAACGCGGTCTGGAAGATCACCAGTGGCCGCGGATCGGGCAGGTGACGCACGACGTCGAAGCCGTCGACCTCGGGCATCGCGATGTCGAGCAGCAGCACGTCGGGCCGCTGCGCGCTCACCCGGTCGAGGGCCTCGAGTCCGTTCGCGGCTTCGCCCGTCACCTCGACATCCAGCTCTTCGAGCATGGTGTGGAGGCGGGCCCGCGCGGCCGGCTCGTCGTCGACGATGAGGACCCGCATCTCAGGCCACCACCGGCAGGTCGAGGGTCGCGACGGTCGAGCCGTTCTGCTGCTCGAGGCTGAAATGGGCGCGATCACCGTACAGCGTGGCGAGTCTCCGCCGCAGGTTACCGATTCCGGTTCCCTCCTGGGTGCGGGGCGGAAGTCCCGCGCCGTCGTCGGTGACCGACAGGCGAAGCGATCCGCCATCGCGGGCGGCAACGATGGCGAGACGACCGCCCTCGAGTCGCGCGCCCAGTCCGTGCTTGAGCGCGTTCTCGACCAGAGGCTGGAGGAGTAACGGCGGCAGGGCGAGTCGCCGGGTGTCGTCGGCGATGGTCCACGAAACCTCCAAGCGCTCGCCGTAGCGCTGCTGCTCGACCGCGAGGTAGGCCTTCAGGTATTCCAGCTCCTCGTCCAGAGTCCCCGATGTGCGACTGGTCCGCGCGAGGGTCTTCCGCAGGACGTCAGCCAGGTGCTCCACCGTGCGCTCCGCGGTGCCGGGATTGGTCCGCACCAGCGCGGCCACCGTGTTGAGCGCGTTGAAGAGGAAGTGCGGGTTCATCTGGGCCTGGAGCGCGGCCAGCCGCGCATCCGCGGCCTCCGCCTCCGCTTTCGCGGCGTGCGCTGCCTGCTGCTCGGCCCAGGTGTAGAGGAAGCGACTGGTGTGAATCACCGTGCGGATCGCGATCACCAGGAGCCAGACGAAGAATGGAAGAATGATCAACGCGCGGGGCCGCGAGGCGAGCGACGGGAGATACAGCGCGATCGCCGCCCCCAGCAGGGCGGCGGCCCCCGCGGACATCACCGGCAGCGCCATGAAGACCCGGGTTGGCACCACCGATTCGAGTCGGGAGAACGGCCACTCGCGCACCTTGCACCCGGCGGCCTGATGCTGGCTCAGGTAATGGAGCACGTGCGCCACCAGGAGCGTGCTGTACGCGGTGGTCGCGAAGAGCAGTCCGACGAGTCGCAGGATCTCCAGCTTGTTGGTCCCGGAGGCGATGTCGAAGACCCCCATGACCAGCGCCACCACGATCGGGAGGGGACTCCAGAACAGCCCCCGGCGCTGCATCGGCGGCGCGGTCCGGATGGCCTCGGCCACCACCCGCCAGAGCGGCTGGTCGGACGAGGCTGGGAGGGGCGGGGGGGCCAGGGTCATGGCCATGAATCTCGGGAGTACAGGGTCCCATTGGAACATGGGGGGGCGTGAGTGGAGGGGTTGGCGCCCCGAATGGGCGGTTGGGGCGGTTGAGACGGTTAGGATACAGCAACCGCCCTAACCGCCCTAACCGCCCGAGCTTATGTCTAGATTCGCGCTCCTGCTGCTCTTCGCCGTCCCTCTGGCGGCCCAGACCGTCGACCTCAGCAAGGTCCGGATCGTTGACTTGACCCACGCCCTCGACGACAAGACCCTGTTCTGGCCGACCTCCCCCACCCGGTTCAAGCTCGACCGCCTTTCGTTCGGCCAGACTCCAGGGGGTTGGTTCTACGCGGCGAACGCGCTCTCGCTCCCCGAGCACGGCGGGACCCATCTCGATGCGCCGATCCACTTCTTCAGGGGTGGCGTCAGCAACGAAGCGATCGACCTCAAGCGTCTCATCACCCCCGCGGTAGTCATCGACATCTCGGCGAACGCCGCGGCCAATCCCGACTATCGGCTGAGCGTGGCGGACGTGAACGCCTTCGAGAAGGCCCACGGTCGGATTCCGGCCGGGAGCGCCGTGCTCCTTCGCACTGGGTGGAGCACGCGGTGGCCCGACGCGAAGCGCTACCTGGGAGACGACACACCCGGTGATGCTTCGAAGCTTCACTTCCCGAGCTACGGCGTCGAAGCTGTTCGCCTTCTCGTTGGAGACCGGAACGTTGCCGCGCTCGGCGTCGACGTCGCGTCGATCGATTACGGCGCGTCCAGGGATTTCATGGTGCACCGGATCGCGGCCGAGGCCGGTGTCCCGGGCTTCGAAAACCTGACCTCGCTGGACCAGCTGCCCGCGACTGGGGCGATCGTGATCGCGCTGCCAACCAAGATCCGGGGCGGGTCCGGCGGGCCATTGCGGGCAGTGGCGCTGGTTCCCTGAGCGAAGTGTAGATTCGTCCCTCTCCGGATTCGCCGAGGACCGAATGCGCGTCTTCTCGATGGTGCTTGCCGCTACCACGCTGGTGGTGACGGTTTCCCACTCCCAGGATCGGGACCCGAAGCGGACCCTCGGCGGGCACAATTTTGTTCCCATCGAGCTGCTGGGCGATCCCTTTACCGGCACCTACGTGCGGAACTCGACCGGCGGCGGCAAGGCGGTCGGGCTCAAGCTCCCGATCCCGGATCTCGAAGGGGGCATCCTGGGATATGCCGAATCCGACGTCGGCTTCCTGACCGTCGGCCTCGAGTATCAGCAGAACATCACGAATTGGCTGGCGTTTCGTGTGGGCGGGTCGGGGGGCGCGCGCCTGGGGACGAGCGTCCAGGCGCTGCTTGCCGAAGGCGCGACCGCCACGTTCGGCTACAACTTCGGGCTTTCCGTCCAGGCGGTGCGGACGGAACGAGTTGCCCTGAGCGTGTCCGCGGACATGGTTCCCAACAAGATCTACGGCATCTCACCGCTCGACTTCGCCCGGAGCGTGATCGAGAACGGACTGGACAGCGCCTCGTCTCTCCTCAACAAGGGAAGCGGCAGGAGGCTCTTCATTGGTCTGCGGCCGGCCTGGGCGGTCAAGCCGTGGCTCGGCCTCCAGGGCCAGTTCGAGATCGGTCCCAATCGGGCGCGGGAAGAGGGAGACTCGGGCAAGGTCGAGTCGGAGGAGACCAAGACCCAGACCACTTTCGGCGCGGGAGCGAGCGTCAACCTCATGATGGTGAGCCGGACACCGCTCGGATTCCACCTCGCCTATCAGCGCAAGAATGGCTTGATCACCGGCGACGACGTCAGCGGCGGCGCGGACACCTGGAATCTTGGGATCTATTACACCGGAAGGCGCGCCTTCGTCGTGGGTCTCGACATCGTCTCGTCGAGCGTCGGCCAGACCCTGGTCGACGACGACATCAATCTCATAGGTGGGCGAATAACGCTTCGATACGACTTCAAATAGGCGGGCAGGCGGGCCCTGCTATAAGGGCCAGCGAACACCGAGCAGGAATCGGTCCTGGTGCAGCCAGTCGACGCCCTGGTATTCCAGCATCAGGCGGAGCGATCGGGTGTCGAGGTAGAGGCCCGCCTTCGGAGTGAGCACCAAGGCGTTGGTCGCATCGTCGTCGTCACCTTCCCAGAAATATCCCAGCGACAGGCCCGCGTATGGCCTGAGGCTCCTCCGGAGAGGAGAGAGGTGAATGCCCGCGCCGGCGAGGAGGCTCGCGCCGTGAGCGATGGCCACCTCGGGCACCACGGTCAGGGGCCTGATCGGCGTCCTGAGCTGGAGCTGCACGCCGGCCACGAACTGCGAGCCCTCGGCGTATCCGACATAGATGCCCCACATCGAGGGCGTCGCGAGGGTGTCAGCGGCCTGTGCTAGGGCACGATCGGCCGAAGCCCAGATGAGGCTTGCCGCGAGCAGCGTTGATCCGACCTTGAATCCCGTCATATTCCTCGAATGCGAATCCAGATTTTCCTCACAGCGACGCTGTTCGCTGCCCTCCCGGTTGCCGCCCAGACCGATGCCAACCGCCAGCTCGAGCGTGAGATCCTTTCCGAGCTGATCAACATCAACACCAGCGATTCCGCCGGCCACACCCGTGAGGCCGCCGATGCGATGGCACGCCGGCTCGTGGCTGCGGGCCTCCCCGCGACCGACGTGAAGGTGCTCGGCCACACGCCGAAATACCAGAACCTGGTCGCGCGCTACCGGGGGACCGGCCGGGCGCGTCCGATCCTCCTCATGGCGCACCTCGACGTGGTCGACGCGCGGAAGGAAGACTGGTCGTTCGATCCCTACCAGTTCCGGGAGGCCGACGGCTACTACTACGGCCGCGGGACCAGCGACAACAAGGCCGGCGCGGCGATGCTGGTCGCGAACTTCATCCGGATGAAGAAGGAGGGGTTTGTACCCGAGCGCGACATCATCATCGTGCTCACCGGCGACGAGGAAACCGCGGGAGACTGCATCAAGTGGCTGGTCCGTGAGCATCGCGACCTGGTCGATGCCGAGTTCGCGCTCAACACCGATGGTGGTGGCGGCGAGCTCCGCGACGGCAAGCCGGTTGCCTTCTCGGTGCAGACGGCCGAAAAGATGTTCCTGACATTCAACTTCGAGGTGCGGAACCGCGGCGGTCACAGCTCGCTGCCGGAACCCGACAACGCGATCTACCGGTTGAGCAACGGTCTCGCCCGGCTCGCGAAGTACGACTTCCCGGTACGGCTCAACGAGACCACCCGCGCCTTCTTCACCCGCGCGGCCGCGGCCCAGCCCGCGCAGATCGCCGCCGACATGCGCATGGTGGCGCGGAATGCCGACCCCGCCGCGGCGAAGCGGCTCTCGGTGGTGCCCTACTACAACTCCGTGATGCGGACGACCTGCGTCGCGACAAGGCTCTTTGCGGGTCACGCTGACAACGCGCTGCCGCAGCTCGCGCAGGCGACGGTCAACTGCCGTCTCCTGCC
Source organism: Gemmatimonadales bacterium (assembly GCA_035274025.1). Classification (GTDB taxonomy): domain Bacteria; phylum Gemmatimonadota; class Gemmatimonadetes; order Gemmatimonadales; family GWC2-71-9; genus SZUA-320. Next base: position 7,661 of record DATEOL010000240.1, read on the forward strand.
CGACGATCCGCCGGAACGGGTGCAGGCCGAGCTGGCGCGGATCGTGGCCGACAGCGCGATCCATATCTCGCGCAAGGCGGAGCCGACGCCGAGCCCCGCGTCACCGCTCCGGCCCGACGTGATGGGACCGGTGGAGAAGCTGGTGGGACAGATGTGGCCCGGCGCGGCGGTGGTTCCCGAAATGTCGACCGGCGCAACGGACGGGCTCTACGTCCGGAACGTGGGGATTCCGGTCTACGGGGTGGCCGGCATTTTCGAGCGGATCAACGACGTACGCGCGCATGGGCGGGATGAGCGTGTTGGCATCAAGGCATTCCATGACGCCGCGGAGTACTGGTACCGACTCACCAAGGAGCTTTCGTCAGGCAGGCCGGGGGCGTAGAGCATTGACGATTGACGATTGCCGGTTGACGATTGCTCCGGCGGGCGCCTCGCAACTCAATCGTCAATCGTCAATCGCCAATCATCAATCGGCAATCGGCAATGGCCCACTGGATTCGTTTACTCACCGAGATTGCTGACGCAGCCGACGAGATCGCGCTGCGATACTTTCGCCGAACTGACCTGCGCGTCGATACCAAGTCCAACCAGACTCCGGTGAGTGAGGCCGACCTCGCGATCGAGAGTGCCGCGCGCAGGATCGTCGCGACCAGGCATCCCGAGCTCGGCACGCTGGGTGAGGAGGAAGGGGCGACGGGGTCCACCAGCGAGCGGCTCATCCTCGACCCCATCGATGCCACCCGCAACTTCGTCCGCGGCATCCCGGTTTTCGCATCCCTGATCGCGATCGAAATCGAGCATGAGATCGTCGCGGGGCTGGTCTCCGCGCCGGCCCTGGGCACCCGGTGGCACGCCGAGCGGGGTGCCGGCGCGTGGAGCGGGGGCCGGCGCCTGTC
>DATEOL010000241.1:0-9817 GCA_035274025.1 Gemmatimonadales bacterium
CCGGGGTGTACCAGCGTCCAGTCGAGAGCCGGATCGTCATCCGATCGGCGAGCGGGAAAGTCTCCGGGGTGAGTCCCCGCCCGAAGGTCGGCTCGCCGATCAGCAGCGCGCGGTCATTGTCCTGCAGCGCGCCGGCCACGACTTCCGCCGCATCCGCGGTTCCGCTGTCGACCAGCGCGACCACGGGCAGCGCGGCAATCCGGCGATCCTGCGGTGCGTCGTCACCCACTCGCCTGGTGTCGTTCCCGCGGCCCCGCACTTCAACCACGCCCGCGCCGGGCTCGAGGAGGAAATCGGCTAGCTTGATCGCTTCGTCGAGCGATCCCTGCGACGCGCCTCGGAGATCGAGCACCAGGGCACCAAGCCCCTCGCCCGAAAGACGCTCGATTTCCTGTCGCAGTGCGCGCAGCGCACCCGGACCCAGCAACCGCACCGCTACGTAGCCGGTGCGCTGGTCCAGCTTGAAGCCGCGCGTCACCACGTCGGGGGACGCGGTCCCCCGCTTGAGCGTGAAACCGAGGATCCCGACACCGGGACGGCGCACGCGGATCTCGAGCGACGTTCCCGGGGGACCGTCGAGGGCGGCCAGCACCTGGTCGCGACGTTCGGCGTCGAGCGGCACGCTGCCGGCATCGAGCACCTGGTCACCCGCGGCGACACCCGCGAGATCTGCCGGGGACCCCGGCAGCACCGAAAGGACCGCGACCCGCCCGTCCCGGGTGGAGAGCAGCATGCCGAGTCCGCCGACATCAGCGCGCTCGGCGAGACCCAGGTCGGAACCGGCGGGCAGCAAGGTGGCGTATTCGTCCTCCAGCTGGCCCAGCAGGCCGTCGGCGGTGCGCTTGTAGAGCTCGGACTCACCCAGCGAGTCGACACCGTACCGCTTCACGTGGGCGAAGACCTGCTCGAAGAGCCGGGTGGGCTTGAGCGGGGCCACGGGCGCGGCGGCACGCCGGAGCAGCAGCGCTCCGGTGGCGAGTCCCGCCAGCAGGAAGGCGAGTCCGAGACCCCAGCGGCTGCGAGCGGTCACAGCTCGCGCACCATGTCGGGGCGCAGGGCGCGGATGGCGCGGAAGGATGCGTCGAGCAGCACGCTGGGATGTTCGTTGGCGTCGAGGTGCATGATTCCAGGTCCGTTCACGCCGCGGTAGTACTCGGAGACGCGGCGGTGAAATTCGAGTGTCTCCAGGTCCAGCCTGTTCCGATAGCGTCCGGTCGACCGGAGGCGCTCCATCCCGGCCTCGGCTGTGATATCGAGGACGATCGTGAGGTCGGGAACGACACCACCGGTCGCCGCACGATTGACCGCCTCGAGAAATTCGCCGTCGACACCGCGTCCTGCCCCCTGGTACGCGCGGGTCGACATCTCGTAGCGGTCCGAGATCACCAGCCGTCCGCCCTCGAGCGCGGGCCGGACGATCTTGGTCATCGTGTCGGCGCGCGCGGTGGTGACATAGAGCAACTCCTGCTCCGCGGTCCAGGGACGCTCGGTGTCGAGCAGCTCGGTCCGAAGCGCCTCAGCCGCCGGCGTCCCGCCGGGCTCACGCACCGAGACCGGATCGGCGCCGGCAGCGCGCACCCGCTCGATGAGGCTCCGGTGCAGCGTGGACTTGCCGCTGCCTTCGGGGCCCTCGAGCACCACGAAGCAACCTCGATGCATCAAAGCGTGATGATCGAGCTGGTCGCGCCCTTCTCGATGCCCTGGCTGATCTGATGATTGATCCGCGCCATGAGCTTGTCGAAGTTCGACCGGGCGACCACATAGGCCTGTCCGGCGGAGCTCATCTCGAGCTCGCGAACCGAGGTCTCGTACTGCTGGGTAGTCGCCTCGTCGGGCAGCTCGCCGCGGGAGATCGCGGCATCGACCTGTCGCGCGAGGTCCTGGATCTTCTCGAGCTGCGAAACCGCGTCCTGGTCGGCGCGGAGCGCCGTTTCCGCCCGCCGAAGGGCCTGGTATTCGGGTGACTGGCCGATCTGCCGGCCGAGGTCGAGTGCCTTGTCGTCAAGCATCAGACTGTCTCCTGGCGCGCCGCGAGATAGCGGGGACGCCCGAACAGGTCATCGTGCACGGTCACATCGGTCCAGCCCAGCGCCCGCGCAAGGTCCGCCGTCCCGGCCGCGCGCGACGCGTGCAGCTCCATCACGAGCGCGGCCCCCGGAGCCGCGACGTCACGCGCCTCCCCGAGCACGCGGCGAGGCACGTCGAGGCCATCCGGACCGCCATCGAGTGCCAGCATCGGCTCCCAGTCGGCAACCGAACGGTCGAGCCCTGCCAGTTCGCCTGTGGCAATGTAGGGGGGATTGCTCACAATCACATCGAAGCGCTCCGCGCGCACCGGCTCAGCCCAGTCGCCGAGCAGGAACCTGACATCGAGAGCACACCGCAGCGCGTTCTCACGCGCGAGTGACAGCGCCTCAACCGACGCGTCGATTGCGGTGACATCACGCCACACCCCTTCATCGGCCAGCGCGAGCGCCAGGCACCCGGTTCCGGTTCCCAGGTCGAGCGCGCGGCCCGAGGGCGCCAGCCGCAGCGCCAGGTCGACGAGCCCTTCGGTCTCGGGACGGGGAATCAGGGCCCGGCGATCGGTCGCCAGCACGAGGCGACGGAATCCGGTGACTCCTACGACGTACTGAATGGGCTCCCCGGCGATGCGACGCGCGACGGCCTCGCGAAAGCGCGCGACGAGGGCGGCCCGACCGGGGAGTGCGTCGCGAACGAGCACCTCACCCGGCGCGCTCCCATCGAGGCCGCTCCAGAGGAGGAGCGCCTCGCGGCGGGACGCCGTGATGCCCGCGATGCGAAGCTGCGCGGCGGCGGCGGCCAGCTCGTCCTGGACCGACAGCACCAGCTCAGCCACGCGCCATCTCCTCCCGGGACGCGACGCGCAGGGCATCGACCAGCGCTTCGAGATCCCCGTTCATGACGTCGGCGAGGTTGTGCACGGACAGGTTGATTCGATGATCGGTGACGCGGCTCTGGGGAAAGTTGTAGGTCCTGATCTTGGCGGAGCGGTCCCCCGTCCCCACCATCGCGCGGCGCTCCGCGGCGCGGGCCGCCTCCTGCTCCGAGATCCGCCGGTCGAGGAGCCGGGCGCGAAGGACTTCCATGGCCTTGAGCTTGTTCTGCAGCTGCGACTTCTGGTCCTGCTGCGACACCACGATGCCGGACGGAAGGTGGGTGATGCGCACCGCGCTGTCCGTGGTGTTGACGCTCTGCCCGCCCGGTCCGCTCGATCGAAAGACATCGACCCGGATGTCGTTCGGCTCGATCTTCACGTCGACTTCCTCGGCCTCGGGAAGCACGGCAACCGTGGCGGCCGAGGTATGAATGCGGCCCTGGTTCTCCGTCGCCGGGACCCGCTGCACCCGGTGCACGCCCGATTCCCGACGGAGGAGTCCGTAGGCGCCTTCGCCCCGCACGGCGGCGATGACTTCCTTGAGACCCGAGAGCGTACCCTCATGCAGCTCCAGGATCTCGACCTTGAGGCGATTGCGCTCGGCGAAGCGGGTGTACATCCGGAAGAGGTCGGCCGCGAACAGCGCCGCTTCGTCGCCGCCGGTTCCGGCCCGGATTTCCACGATGGCGTCGCGGTCCTCCAGCGGGTCGCGCGGGACGAGGAGCTCACCCAGCTCGACCTCCACCGACTCGATCTCGCCGGGCAATCGGTCGACATCGCTCGCAGCGAGGGCGGCCAGGTCCGGATCGGTGTCCGCGGACAGCTCACGCGCCTGGGCGAGCTCGTCCTTGAGACGGGCGAGCCGTTCGGCGGTGCGTTGAATCGGAGCGAGACGGGAATGCTCGCGACCCAGGGACTGCAGCTTCCCCGGGTCGCGCGCAGTGGCAGGATCCGCCAACGCCCTGGCTACTTCCTCCGCCCGTTCGAGAGCCTGGCGGAGCAGGGCGTCCATCGATCAGGCCTTGCTGGACTCGGTCGCGTACTTGCGACGGAACCGGTCGACGCGACCCGCGGTGTCAACCAGGCGCTGCTTGCCGGTGAAGAACGGATGGCACTGGGAGCAGACTTCGACGTGGATCACGGTGGCCGTCGAGCGGGTCTCGAACTTGTTGCCACAGGCACATTCCACGACGAGCTTGCGGTACATCGGATGCAGATTCGGCTTCACGGGACTTATCCTCTCATGACCCGCCCGCGGAGCGCATCAGAGCGCAGCCACGTAAACGGGCGTAGCAAACAAAGTTAGCTTATTCAAACCACTGATTCAAGTGATCTGGCGATTCGCCGATATAGTGATCTGGCGATCCAAAAGCCCTTCGTTCGCCAGATCGCCAGATCTCCAGATCGCTAGATTTCCGGCGATGCCTCTGGCCCCCCTCGAGGTCCTTCGCCGGGTCGCCCTCTTTTCTGGACTCCCAGAAGAGGAGCTCCGCGCGTTCGCGGCGGTCCTTCGGGAAAAGACCGTGGACCGGGGTGGTTTGGTCCTCATCCAGGGCGACCGGGGGGACGCGCTCTATCTCGTTGCCGAGGGCCAGGTAAAGGTCGTCCTGTCGGGGGAGGACGGCCGCGAGGTCATCCTGTCGGTCCTCGGTCCCGGCTCGGTCTTCGGCGAGATGTCGCTGCTCGACGACGAGCCGCGCTCGGCGCACGTCGTCGCGATGGACCGAAGCATCCTGCTCATCCTCCGGCGCGAGGATTTCCAGGCCAGGCTTCGGTCTTCGCCGGAGGTCGCCATCGGCCTGCTGCGCGAGCTTTCCCGTCGGCTTCGCCGGGCCGACGATACGATCGGCAGCCTGGTGCTTCGCGACGTGAACGGACGCATCGCCCACCTCCTGCTCGACATGGCGCACGAGGAGGGCGGCAACCGCATCGGCCGGAAGCTCACCCACGCGATCATCGCGCAGATGGTGGGAACCAGTCGCGAGACGGTCTCGCGCACCCTGAGCGCGCTCACGGCGTCGGGGGTGCTCACGATGAACCGGCGGGAGATCGTTCTGCACGATCCGGAGTCGCTGCGGAAGGCGGCCCAGCGGCCGTGACGGGACGACGGGAGGGCGGGAAGCCGGGACCACCCTCCGCCCTGACGTTCTATGGCGTTCGAGGGTCTATCGCCACGCCCGGGCAGGGAACTGTGCGGTATGGCGGAAACACCTCGTGCGGGCTGGTGACGCACGGAGACGAGAGTCTCATTCTTGATGGCGGGACGGGCCTTCGCGTGCTGGGCCTGGAGATCATGGCGCGAGCATCCCGTTCTCCCGCCCTTCCGACCTCCCGTGCGTTCAATGCCGATATCCTGCTGACGCACACCCACTGGGACCACATCCAGGGCCTGCCCTACTTCAGGCCGCTGTACGATCCCCGCTCACGGGTCCGGATTCACGGACCCCGGCAGGCGAGTGGGCTTCGGGACGTGATCGAGCGTCAAATGACCTGGGAGAATTTTCCCATTCCCCCCTCGGCGCAGACCGGCGTCGAGGGGATCATCGACCGGGAAGCCGGGCAATTCGCGGCGGGCGGCTGGACAGTGGCCGCGTACGGCCTGTGTCACGCCGGGCACACCTTGGGATACCGGGTGCGCCGAGCGGGCACGAAAGACATGGCCTGGATCACGGATAACGAGCTGTCGGGTGGCGCCCACGGCATCGGACCCGGCTGGCGGGAGGGGTTGGTAGATTTCCTGCAGGAAACCCACACGCTGGTGCATGACACGACTTGGGCGGATGGACATCTCCCCACGGTTGCGGGATGGGGACACTCGAGTCCCCGGCAGGCGGTGGAACTGGCACGCGACGCCCACGTAAAGAGGCTGGTGCTGTTCCATCACAACCCCGAGTTCGACGACGCGGGGATGGACCAGCACCTCGCCGGCGCCAGAAATACGGCGCGGGACATCGCCCCCGGGCTCGAGGTGGTGGCCGCGGTTGAAGGAGAATCGCTCTCGCTGGAGGGTACTGAGTGAAGGCAGGTCTTGTCCTGATCGCCGCCGTAGCTGGAGTCGGAAGTCTCCAGGCCCAGACAACCGATAACCGGCCGGGTATCGCCGTCCTCGCCTTCGAGAACGGCGGCTCGTACGGCCGCGAACGGGAAGACTACGAGGCGCTGCGCAGAGGTATCGCGGGGATCCTCATCGGCGAGCTGGGCCAGAACCCCAACGTGCGGCTGGTGGAGCGGGCCGAAGCGCAGCGCATCCTCGACGAGCAGTCCCTGGGCGCGGCGGGTCGCGTCGACCGCGAGACCGCCGCCCGGGTCGGGCGCATGGTCGGCGCGCGGTACATGATCACCGGCACCTTCATCGACCTCTACGGGGAATTCCGTCTCGACGCCCGGGTCATCGACGTGGAGACCGGAGTGATCCTCAAGTCGGTCTCCAACGATCCAAAAATCCGCGAGATCAAGGAGCTCTACCGGATCATCCAGTCGCTGGCCTCGCGCATCGTGACGGAGACGAAACTTCCCGTCCTCCCGCCATCCAGCGGGCGCCCGCCGGTTCGTGAAGTTCCTACGGAGGCCCTCACCCTCTATAGCAAGGCGCTGCTCTACGAGGACACCGGCAACAAGGCGAAGGCGATCGAGTTCTACGAAGCGGCGATCAAGGCGTTCCCCGACTTCGCCGAGGCGAAGGAAGGACTCAGGAAGGCGAAGGCGACGGGGACCTGATCGCGGCCCGGAGCCCGAGCGCGAGTCCCGCGTGCAGCGGGAGCGTGAGCGCGATGATTTCCGCATTGGCCTGCCCCCATCCGGGCAGGCCTTTCGCTATCACACCCAGGACCGCCGAGACCAGGAGCAGGAACGCGAGCGCGAGGGCGGGCCTCACCCGCACCGGATTCCGGCGAAGGGCGCCGGGGAGCAGCGGCACCAGCGCCAGGGCGAGCAGGTTGAAGTTCCAGAGGTTCTGGTTCCGCCACGCGACTTCGTGATCGCTGCCCAGCCAGAGGAACAGGAGCACAGCCCCGCCGATTCCCGCGACCAATGCCCAGGTGCCGCCCAGAAATCCGAAGAGCCACCGCGCCAGGCCGCTGTCCCGCGCCGCGGCCCCCAGGGCGAAGAGCGCGAGACCCAGGACCAGTCCGAGCACCACGAAGCGTGAGATGAATTCGGTGGGCGTGTCGGGCACCAGGTAGTGATCGGTCTCGGCCAGGGTGATCTCGCCGCGAACCAGCGGATGGGTCCGTCCCTGGTCGTCGGTGTATTCAACGGTCCGGATGTGCTCGCGCAGCTTGCCCGGCAGGAACGTCTCCCCATAGCGCGTGATCGGCTGGTCGACTTTGGGCCCGAGCGCCGCGTCGGCGCCGGTCCAGGTGAAGAGGTTGTTCTCCAGGGAGCGACGGGTGTGCCACCGGAAGGTGGTGCCCGAGTTGCCACTGTCGAGCGTCGCGCGGATCCGGCCACCGGTCACGGCGTCGATCGCGTCCCGGACCCGGGTGGAGCAATTGTCGAGGTAGTAGTCGTAGCGGTAGCGGCCATGGTTCTTCGCGAAGTTCGCATCCAGGAAATCGCGCAGTGCCATGCGCTCGGTTGGGGTGAGATCCAGCTCCTGGAGGTACACCGAGCGCTGGCGCTGTATGTAGCCGTTGACCACGCGGACGCCATCCTCGCGACCCATCCCGTAGAGCAGCTTGCCGCGCGCGAAGGACCAGAGGAAACCGGGGCCGAAGGCGAAGCGGCCGTAGTCCCAGGCGTGGTTCTCTCCCGAGACGGTATCACGAATCCAGATGGCGTTGTGACCGAAGCGTTCCCACACCTCGGGGCCGGGACTGAATGTCACCAGGTACGCGGCGAGACGACCCCCGTCTGACCGCCTGACCGTCTGAACGTCTGACCGCCTGACCGCCTGACTGTCGGCCTGAGGCGGACCGGCGGGCAGGCGGGCCGGCGGGGCGACCAGCAGGGAAGCCAGGATCAGCGCCGAGATCACAACGCGATGTCGCGGCCGTCAGCGGCAGACTTATAAATGGCTTCGACCACCTTGAGGACGGTCACCTGCTCCTCGAGGTTGGGGATCGGCGCTTCGCCGCGGATGGCGGCCAGGAAGTGCGCCCACTGAGCCCGGAACGCGGCGATGAAGAGGTTCTCGCGGTTGCCCGATCCGCTGGGGGACACGTCGTGGGTGGCGCCGTTCATTTCCTTCCAGACCCGAAGCGGGTTGAGGCTCGCGGTGCCCTTGGTGGCGCGGAGTCCGGCGCCGAAATACTCGCCCTCGCCGATGTGCCGCCAGGTGACGTCGACGAAGATCGAGAGCCCGCTCTCGCAGACCACGAACGCCGAGCCCGACTGCTCGACCGCTCGCTCGCTCTTGCCGCCGCCGAGGCTCGCGGACACCCGGAGCGGGACCGGGTTGCCGGCGATCCAGAAGCAGAGATCGAGCATCGTGAGTCCGAGGTCGAGCATGGCGCCGCCTCCCGATTCCTCGCGGCGTTGGCGCCAGCCGAGCGCCGCCCGCGCCGAGCGAGCCATGTGCCAGCCGGCGCGGATGCTGTCGAGCTCGCCGAGCTCCCCGCCCTGCACGAAGGAACGGATTGCCTGCGCGTCGGGACGGTAGCGATGGTTCATCCCGACCATCAGCACCTTGCCGCTTCGATCCGCCGCGCGGACGACCTTGTGGGCACCCTGGCTGGAGAGCGCCATCGGCTTCTCGACCATCACGTGCAGGCCGGCCGTGAGCCCGGCCTGGATGTGTGATTCGTGGAGATGATTCGGGGTGCAGACCAGGAGCGCGTCCAGACGCTCGTGTCCGACCAGGTCCTGGATGTCGTCGTAGACGCTCGGGATCCCGAAGCGGCTGGCGAGGGCCCGCGCCTTGGGAACGTCGGTGTCGCAGAGGGCCGCAACCTCGACCGTCTTGAGTTTCTTGAGAACGGGCAAGTGGGCAACCTGCAGGACCGCCCCTGCCCCGACGACGCCCAGCCGAATGGGATCAGACATGAGGGGAAGTTAACCGCGATTTCAGATTCCAGATTCCAGATTTCAGATTTCGAATTTCAGATTCGATGGGTTGCACTCGTTGATTCCCCTCTGAAATCTGGAATCTGAAATCCGCAATCTGGAATTGCCGTTTCAATACATCTTCGATAACACCGTTCCGGGGTAGTAGGCAGCAAGTATCTGTTCAGACGAATATCCCGCTCGTGCCCGGCCGACGGCTCCCCACTGACACATCCCCACGCCGTGCCCATTGCCTCGACCATCGAGAACCAGCTTCGTCAGTCGCCCGCCCGATTTTGTGGCTTCGACCTGGAAACCCGTGCTTCGAAGCAGGGTCGCGCCCGCGGGACGCAGCGCCGAGCGGATCGCCTGACCTGTCACCGGGACGCTGCTCTGGGAGAGCACGATCCTGATCGCGGTCACTCGTCCGGATGTCCCGCGCTCAGTCACCACGACGTCGCGAACCGGGCCCACCCGCTCGGCGGGGACTCCGAGCGGCGGTAGCGTTGCGCGCAGGGTCGCCCGCAGAGCCTCACCGGTCCATTCCTCCCGCCACCGATAACGCGGCGAAATCGCGCACCAGCTCTCGCCGCTCGGCGAGTCGTCGCTCACGGAGACCAGGTACGGCAGCCCGGCGTTCGCGAACGCCTCCTGTCCGGGCGTGGTGCGGCCCCCGCAGGTGGAATGAAAGAACGCCTCGATCGCCTGGCCGTTGAACGTGACGATCACGCCCCGGGTCGACTCGACGGCGGCGCGGCCCGCGTCGGTCTCGCTCCCCTGGCCGCCGTAAGCCTGGTCCGCAATGGTGTTGACGAGGTCGAAGCCCATCGTGCGCCAGCGGCCGAGGACCCGATACGCGAAGGTGCGCGAGACGATCGCCTGGGCCTCGAGCGCGGCTTCCTCACCCGGCGCGCGACGGCCCATCTCCGCGTTGAT
>DATEOL010000242.1:0-4191 GCA_035274025.1 Gemmatimonadales bacterium
ATGCACCCGAGCCTGCAGCGCGGGGCGGCCGCCGGCGCCAAGTGGACCGATACCCTCGATACCTCCACCAAGACGCCGCAGGCTGACCTCAAGTCGACCGTCGTGCGCACCTTCACCATGGGCGGGAGCGAAGCGTGGGAGGGCACCCCGGCGACGCGGTTCGATGTCGAGACCGTGACCAAGGTCTCCGGCTCGCTCGAGACGCCGGGGGGCTCCGCGGAAATGATGGGTGGCGGCCCCGGCACCGGGGCGTTCTATGTCGGGACCGACGGCAAGGTCGTCGGCGGGAAGTCCTCCTCGCTCACCGAGGCGATCGTGACCCTCGCGGGAGCACCGGGACCGATCCCGGTCAAGACCACGACTACCACCACGGTCAGCGTCATCAAGTGAGTTGAGCGCGCCCGCCAAGCGACCGCGCCTTCGACGGGCGCTGCGGCTGGCAGCCCTGGCCGCGGCGCTCGTCCTGCTATGGCTGGTGGCGCTGTGGCCGCCGCCCGGCTGGTACCGCACTCATTTTCCCGAAGAGACCGCCTTCATGGCGATGCGGCGCCGCCAGGCGGACGGCGAGGCCCGGTTCCGCTACCAGCCGGTCCCGCTCGCCCAGATTGCGCCGGCGATGCGCGAAGCGGTGCTGGTGAGCGAGGACCATCGGTTCTACGTCCACGGCGGCATCGACTACCAGGCCATCCGCGAAGCGCTGGGCTATCGTCGGGATGACTTCACCTGGTCGGATGCGCGCGACCGGAGCGCGCTGGGTCGGGCGCTCGGCAACGCCTGGTCCCGCCGCGGCAAGATCCGCGGCGCAAGCACCATCACCCAGCAGCTGGCGAAAAATCTCTACCTCTCGCCGTCACGAAATCCGCTCCGGAAGGTGAAGGAAGCACTTACGGCGTGGCGACTGGAAGCGGCCCTCGAGAAGGACCGGATCCTCGAGCTGTACCTGAACGTGGTGGAGTTCGGGCCGGGAATCTGGGGGGTCGAGGCCGCGAGCCAGGCCTATTTCGGCAAGCCGGCCCGGCGGCTCACCGATGACCAGGCCGCACTGCTCGCCGCGACATTGCCGTCACCGCTCAAGGCCAACCCCTCGCTTCGACCGGGGAGAATTCGCTGGCGGCAGGAGCTGATCCTGCGCCGGATGCGTGGGGAGACGATCGTGATTCCGCCGGCCGAGGAGATCGAGAGCCTGCCTCCGCTTCCTGACAGCATCCCCTGACCCATCTGGCATCCAGTGATCTCGCGATTGAACAGCAGTACCGATCGCCAGATCGCAGGATCGCCAGATGTCAGTCGACCAGCCGCAGTGGCATCACCAGGGTGAGATAGCTGGCCGGGTCATCCCACCCGACCGGCTCGCAAGTCGCGGCCCGCTCCGGCGCCTTGAAGGTCATGCGCACCTCGTCGGTGGGCATGAACTTGAGGACCTCGAGCATGTAGGTGGCGTTGAAGCCGATCTCGAGGTTGTCGCCATCGTAGGTGACCGCGACCTCTTCCTGCGCCTCGCCGAGATCGGGGGTCTGCACCGAGAGCTTGCAGCTGCCCGAGGCGAAGGCCATCCGGATCCGGTGGGTCTGGTCGCTCGCGACGGTGCTCATGCGGCGCAGTGCCTGCACCAGCTGGTTGCGCCCGGCGATGGCGAACTTGTCGTTGTCGCGCGGGATGACCTGCTCGTAGTTCGGGTAGGGACCTTCGATCAGCCGGGTGAAGACCTGGGTCGCTTCGGAGCGGAAACCCAGGTGGTTCTCGCTCCGGGCGATCTCGATTTCATCATCGGCGCCGAAGAGCCGCCGGATCTGCTCCAGCGCCTTGGGAGGAACGATGAGATCGGCGCTGGTGGCCGTCGCACCAGCGAGGGGAACGTCCATCCGCGCCAGGCGGTGGCCGTTGGTGGCAACCATCCGCATCCGGTCGTTCCGGAGCTCCCACATGACGCCGTTCAGGATCGGGCGGCTCTCCTCGGTGCTCGCCGCGAAGGCCACATGGGAGATCAGCTTCTGCAGGTCACCCGACTTGATCTTCCAGCTCTGGTCGAACTTGATGGCGGGAAAGGCGGGGAATTCCTCCCGGGAGAGCCCCAGGAGCTTGAACTTGGACTTTCCGCACTCGAGGGACACCCGTTGCTCACCCGAAGCGGCGATCCGGATCGCGGCGCTGGGCAGCTCCCGGACGATCTCGACCAGCTTCTTGGCCGGAAGGGTGATGGCCCCTTCCTGGTCGACCGAAGCGGCGATTCGTGTCGAGACGGCGATGTCGAGGTCGGTACCGGAGAGCCGGATCCCGTCCTTGAGTGCCTCGACCAGGATGTTGGACAGGACGGGGAGCGTGGTCTTGCCGGGCACGGCAGCGGCCACGGCGACCAATCCCTCCTGCAGGCTGTCCCGCGTGATGGTGAACTTCATGCAATGTCCCGGCGAGGGGAAAGCTGTTTACTGATTCTCTCTAATTATAAGAATACAGCAGTCGTAGTAGAGTGCGCCGAGCTGTGGACTGGCGTCGCAACTCCTGATCCCGCGCCATCTCCCGCCACGACGCGCTCTGTGGAACGCATGTTGGGGATCTGGATGACTGCGTCCTTCGCGTGGAGCCGACGACGATTTTCCCGGTCATCCACACCAACACATTCGCTGGGGCGAATCAGACTGCGAGCAACTCCTGGCGCGCGGACTCCACGCGCTCGCGGAACGCGCGATCACGCTGCAATTGCTTCTGAACTTTCTCCACACTGTGAATCACGGTGGAGTGATCGCGTCCGCCGAACGCGAGCCCGATTTCCACCAGCTGCATCTGCAGCATCTCGCGCGCGAGGTACATCGCAATCTGTCGCGGCACGGTGAGGCTCTTGATGCGCGCCTTGGATCGCAAGCCTTCCGGCGTCACGCCCCAGCGCCGCGCGACGACATCCTGGACGCGATCGATGCTCGGGAGCGTCCGTGGCTTGACACTGTCCTCGTCATCCGCGGGACGAATCTTGTCGGCGAGGGCTTCGCGGGCGAGCTCGATCGTCACTTCGCGATGCTTGAGCGACGCGAAGAGCAGGAGCTTGATGATGCAGCCTTCGAGCTCCCGCACGCTGGAGCGCACGTTCTGCGCGATGAAGCTCAATACGTCGTCGGGGATCGCGAGCTCGAGGTGGTCCTGCTCCGCCTTCTTGCGAAGAATGGCGATGCGATGCTCGAGGTCGGGATGACCGATGTCGGCGACCATGCCCCACACGAAGCGGCTCACCAGCCGCTCCTCCAGGCCGGGGATCTCGTTGGGATGGCGGTCCGAGGTCAGGACGATCTGCTTGCCGCCCTCGTAGAGCGCGTTGAAGGTGTGGAAGAACTCTTCCTGGGTCGCTTCCTTGCCCTCGAGGAAATGCACGTCGTCCACCAGGAAGAGGTCGACGTCCTGCCGGTAGCGCCGGCGAAGGTCAGGCATCGTCCGGCCGTGGATGCCCTCGATGACCTCGTTGATGAACTGCTCGGCGCCGACGTACAGCGCGCGGGTGCTCGGCCGTTTCTTCAGCACCTGATGCGCGATCGCCTGCATCAGGTGGGTCTTGCCGAGGCCGGTGGCGCCGTGGATGAAGAGCGGGTTGTAGGTCCTGCCGGGCGACTCGGAGACGGCGTGAGCGGCCGCGGCGGCGAGCTCATTCGACTTGCCGATGACGAAGGTGTCGAAGGTGTAGCGCTCGTTGAGGGGCTGCGCGCTCGGATTGACCGCGGCGGTGGACGACGAGGCCTCGGCCGGTGGCGCCACGAAGAAATCCATCTGGGGGCGCTTTTTCCGGTCATCGAGGACCCGGAAGGTCACCTCGGTCGGGGCCTGGAGGACGCCGGTCGCCAGGCGGGCGAGGAGCGAGGCATGCTTGGTCTCGTTCCACTGCACGGCGAATTCGTCCGGCGCGCCCAGCACGAGCTGTCCGCTTTCCAGGGCCAGCGGCTCAGTTGGTGCGAGCCAGGTCTCGATCGTCTGATCGGGCAGTTCTCCGCGCGCGGCATCCAAAATACGAGACCACGCTTCTCGGGCGGACAGCTGCATTGCGACTCGTGTGAAAGCGGAGGGTACGATCAGGGGAAGGCGAATCTAGGGTGGCGTGTGGAAAAGTCAATGAGGCGGGCAGGCGGGCAGACGGGCGAGCGGGCAGTGCTCGAACACTGTGTTTTCTTCACAGTAGCACGCTTCAGGAAGTCTCTGCCCGTCCGCCCGTCT
>DATEOL010000243.1:0-2510 GCA_035274025.1 Gemmatimonadales bacterium
TCGCTCAGGCCTCCATACACCGAAGTCAGGAAGAAGTAGAGCGTGAGGATCCCGAAGGCGAGGCCCATGGTGCGGGGAAAGAAGACCAGGAGGGCCGCGATCACGGTCGCGACCAGGCTCGCCTGGGTCAGCAGGGCACGCTGCGAGCCCCCCATCACCGCGCGGAGAGTGACCACCGTCCGGCGACGCCCCTCGCGAGGTCCCCCGACGTGAAGCCCGGATGACGCCTCGGGAGGCCGGAACTGGAGGGTGGAGCGGAACCGGTTCCTCCGGAGCAGGACCTCCGCGCTCCGGTCGAGGTCGCGGCGAAACTGCGCTTCGAGCTGCCTCGCGATGTCGATGTGATCGACCAGGACATCGAGCTCGAAGTTCGCAATGAGGCTCGAGACATTCATGTTGGTGGACCCGATGCGCGACCAGCGACCGTCCACCACGATCGTCTTGGCGTGCAGCATCGGCCCCCGCCACTCGAAGATCCTCACGCCCGACCGCAGCAGCTCGCGATAGCCGGTGCGGGTGAGGTTCCGGATATGCGGGATATCGCTGGTCCCCGGGACGAGCAGGCGCACGTCGACCCCTTCGGCGGCCGCATCGAGGAGCGCGCGATAGATCCCTCGCGGGGCCACGAGGTACGCGTCGGTGAGCCACACCCGCTCGGCCGCGCCGGCCAGCAGGAGCTCGGTGGTTCGCGACGCGCGGACGCCACCCGGCTCTCCCGCCACGATGCGGACGCCCACGTCGCCGAAGGCGGGGACATCAGCGGCAAGCTCGTCTTCGGGCAGCGCCGGACCGATCCGGCCCCAGACCGTGGAGAAGGCGCGATCGAGCACACCCGCCGCGGGGCCGTCCACCGAGAGTCCGGTGTCGCGCCACGGCTGCTGATCGCGCGTTGGGTCTCCGGCCCACTCGTCACCGAGGCAGAGACCACCGGTCACGCCGAACCGCCCGTCCACCACGAGCAGCTTGCGATGATCGCGGGTGAGGTTCCGGAACGGGCGGAGGAAATCGGGAGGCTGGAAGTAGCGAACCTCACCGCCGGCCGCGCGGAGAGCGTCCCAGAGGCTCCGCTTCGTGGTCCAGGAGCCGAACCAGTCGGTGAGCACGCGGACCCGAACGCCGCTCCGGGCGCGCTCCGCCAGCGCGTCCACGAACTGCCGCCCGGTGCGGTCACCACGGATGATGTAATTGTCGAGATGAATCCAGTGCTCGGCCCCCGCGATCCGCTCGAGCATCGCGGGGTAGACCTGGGGACCGTCAAAGAGGAGCTCGACCTGGTTGCCCGGAACCGGCCGCCCGCCCGCCACACGGTCCATGGCGCGATCCACCAGCGCCTGGCCGCCTTCGCCGAGAGAGACGACCGGCCCGGTCATTGCGAGCCGAGGCCGATCACCTTCTCCTGCGGGCGCAGCGCCTGCAGCAGGAAGGCGATCAGCTCGTCGAGCGGCACGCCGAGCTCCTCCGCCCCCGCGTGCACGTCCTCGCGACTGACCCCGCGAGCGAAGCCCTTGTCCTTGAGCTTCTTCTTCACGCTCGAGACTTCGAGGTCGGCGAGGCTCTTCGACGGCCGCACCAGCGCGCAGGCGACGAGGAAGCCGCAGAGCTCGTCGACGGCGAAGAGCGCCTTGGCCATCGGGGTGTCTCGCGGAACACCGGAGTAGGTCGCGTGACCGAGGATGGCACGCTGCATGTCCTCGGGGAGGCCGCGCGCCGCGAGGATCCTCACCCCTTCGGCGGGGTGCTCCTCGGTGGCGGAATGCGCCGCGTTGGGAAAGCGCTCGTAGTCGAAGTCGTGGACCAGACCGACCAGCCCCCAGCGCTCAGGATCCTCGCCGGCACGTCCCGCCATCGCGCGCATGGCGATCTCGACGGCGTACATGTGGCGGCGGAGAGCCTCGTTGCTGGTATACTCTTGCACCAATGCAAGCGCGTCGGGTCTGGTGAGCATGTCTGGGGTCTCGGGTCTCGAAGGTCTCCAAAGTCTCCAAGGTCTCAGGAGTCTCAAAGGCGCACCATCGGGCCCTAGAGACCTGCGAGACCTTGGAGACCTTTTAATGCATCATCCCGCCGCCGGCCGGCTGCAGCGACGACGCCGTGAGCGGGACCCGCATCGCTGGCGTTCCATCCAGCGCGATCTCGAACGCGTAGACTCCCGCCCGCGGGAGCGGAACGTCGAACACCAGCACCGCGCCCGCCTCGATATCGGTGACGCCGGCGGGCGGCTCACCGAACTGGATCGCGCCCTCACCGCCGACCAGCTCGTTGCCCTGGTCATCCACGAACCGGATCCGCACCGGGTGGTTGCCGACTTCGGTGCGGCGGCCGCGAACGCGGATGACCAGGTGGGTGCGGGGATGCACGGCGGGAAAATTCTGGACCCAGACGTGCTGGAAGATTCCCAGCACGGAGAGCTTCCCGTGCTGGTCGACCAGGGCATAATCCGCGAGGACGGCGAAGTCGACGATCACGCGACCCGGATGGACTCGATCACATCGTCCTTCGCGATCTTGTTC
>DATEOL010000244.1:0-5138 GCA_035274025.1 Gemmatimonadales bacterium
GCGGCTCGACGGGATCCAGGGAGGCTGGAAGGATCAGATCGTGCGTCAGGTCGTCAACAACGTGGCGCGGGACGTTGCCCGGGGGATCGATCACGCGGCGGTGCGCGCGGTCAAGGCCGAGGCGCTGCACTTCCATCTCGATCTTCGTCGGCCGCCGGCGGCCGGAAGGCTGGGCCTCGATTCGGCCGGTCGCCGCAAGCCGCTCAATGAAGTCCTGCGAGACTACCTCGCGGCGCGGCCGCTTCCAGCAGAGCTCGATCGCGAGGAGTTCGTGAAGGCCGGGGTCGACCTGCTCGACGCGGTTGTGCGCGAAGACGAGGCCTGATGCAGATCCATCAGCTTCGGCTCGTCAACTTCCGGCAGCACGAAGACACCACGCTCGCGTTCACCGCGGGATTGACCGGTGTCATCGGTCCCAACGGGGCGGGGAAGACCACCCTGCTCGAAGCACTCGCCTGGGCGCTTTACGGCACACGTGCCGCGCGCGGCACCGTCGAGGGTATTCGCCGCCGCAACGCGCCGCCCCGGGCCCGGGTCGAAGTCTCGGTGGAGTTCACCCTGGGTCCCCATCGATATCGCGTCGTGCGCACCCTGCACGGCGCCGAGCTGTACCAGGACGGCGACCCCGATCCGATCGCCAACAGCTCGAGCGCGGTGACCGAACGACTCGGCCACATCATCGGGATGTCGCGCGAGGAGTTCTTCAACACCTATTTCACCGGCCAGAAGGAGCTCGCGATCATGGGCAGCATGACGCCCATGGAGCGCGAGAAATTCCTCTCCCAGGTGCTGGGGTACGAGCGCCTGACGGAGGTGCAGCGGCGGCTCTCGGGCGACCGCAGCGCGCTGCGCGGCCAGCTCCAGGCAATCGAGTCCCTTCTGGCCGGCGCCGCGACGCTGGCCGAGGAGGAATTGGCGGCCTCCGGGCGGGACGCGGCCGCGGAGGAAGCGGGCCGCCTCGCGAACGAAGGGTTGATCGCGGCGGAGGCGGAGCACGCGCGGGTCCGTCCGCTCTGGCAGGCGATGCAGCAGCTGCATGACCAGGTGCGCTCGCTCGAGAGTGACTTGCGGGTGGCGGAGCAGCAGGTGACCGACGGTCGCGACGCGTTTTCCCGGCTCGACCGCGAGCTCGCCGAGGCGCTCACCATCCGGCAGCGTCTCGACCACCTCGCGCCGATCGTCGCGCCGGTCGCGGCGCTCCAGGCTGAGCGGGCCAGGCTCGATCTGCTGGCCGCGAAAATGGCGCGCCGTCGCGAAGCCCTCGGCCAGGTCGGCGAGCTGCGACGGCGCGTGAAGGCGATCGACGAACGCATCGCCTCGCTGCCCACCGCGGAGGGCGTCGCCGCGCTGCGGGCCGCGCTCAAGGCGCGGCGCAAGGCGCTGGAGGCCGCGACGGAGCAGGCCGAGGAGCGGCGCACTCATTGGGTGCGTGAGAAACAGGACGTCGAGACCAAGGCAGGGCAGCTTACCGCCCAGGGCACCGACCTGCGCGCCCAGCTCGAGGCCCTCAAGAAGGCCGGCCCCAAGGGAGCGTGCCCGACCTGCAACCGTCCCCTCGGAGCGAGCTACGACGAGGTGATCGGGGACCTCAAGGCCCAGATCAACGAGGTGGCGGTCAACTTCAAGTTTTATCGCTCGCGGATCAAGCAGTTCGAGAAGGAGCCGAAAGAGGTCAGCGACGCGCTCACGACACGCGACAAGCTCCAGGCCGAGGTCCAGAAGGCGACCAATGAGCTGGGCCGGGCGGAATCCGGGGAACAGTCGCGCACGGCGCTCACGACCGAGAGGGTGGGACACGCCTCGCGCATGGTCGAGCTGGTGAGCATACTTGGCGCGGCGGCCGAGGAATTCGATGACGCTCGCCACGCCGCGGTCCGGGCGGAGCTCGAGCGGCTGGAGCCGATGCGGTCCGAGTACGAGCGGCTGTCGGGCAGCGCCGATCGCGCCGTGCGGCTCGCCGCCGATGCCGCCGCCGCGGAGGGCGAGCTCACGCGACGGGAGACCAGGGTGACCGACCTGCGACACCAGCTCCAGCAGTCGGGCTGGTCGCCGGAAGAATTCGCCCGGGTGCAGAAGTCGCTGGAGGCCGCCGAGCGGGCGCGCCAGGACGCGCAGCTCGCGGTGGTGAAGGCCGCCGGGGACCGCGAGAACGCGAAGGCCGAGCTCAAGCGGATCGGCGAGCGGCGCGCCGAGCGGGAGCGGCAGGCGGCGGAGGCGCGCCGGGTCGAGCTCAAGCTGATCCAGAACCAGGAACTCGATCGCGCGGTGGCTGATCTGCGCACCGACCTCAACGAGACGCTGCGTCCCGACCTGTCGGATCTCGGCTCCCAGTTCCTCGCGGAGCTCACGATGGGGCGGTACACTGTCTTCGAACTGGACGAGGACTACGCGCCGACCATCGTGGATGATGGAGAGCCGCAACGGGTGCTCTCCGGCGGGGAAGAGGACATCGTCAGCCTGGCGCTCCGGCTCGCCATCAGCCAGATGATCGCGGAGCGCGCCGGGCAGCCGCTCTCGCTCCTGCTGCTCGACGAGGTGTTCGGCTCCCTCGATGAGGAGCGGCGATCGGCGCTGATCGATTTGCTGAGGCGGCTTGCCGATCGCTTCCCCCAGGTGATTCTCATTACGCATGTGGACTCGGTGCGGGAAGGCTTCGATCACGTATTCCGGCTGGACTACGACGTCGAGCGCGGGGTGGTAAGGGTGAGAAATGGCGGTTCCGGAAGCCAGGATGCAGCGGCCTGATACCGGCCTGATTGGTCCGGAGCGCGCGACCATGGGAGACGTGGACGCGCTCAACCGGCTGTTCGCCGAGGCGTTCACCGATCGGTACCATCGCGACGGCATGTCGAGCGTGCGGGTCCCGTTCCTGAGCCGCGAGATCTGGCGCTACGCGATCGAGGACGCCGGTGAAGGCGCGATGCTCTGGCGGGACGAAGACGGCCAGCTCGTGGCGTTCAACATGGTGCATCTGTCCGGCGTCGAAGGCTGGATGGGCCCGCTCGCGGTGCGACCGGCCCTCCAGGGAGGGGGCGCGGGCAGCCAGGTGGTGCGGGCCGGGATCGCATCCCTTCGCCGGCGGGGCGCGAAGGTGCTCGGTCTCGAGACGATGCCGCGCACGGTGGAAAACATCGGTTTCTACAGCAGAATCGGATTCGCGCCGGGCCACCTCACGGTGACAATGGTGCGGGAGCTCGAGGGAAAGTCGCCTGATCGCGCGGTGGGACGGCTGGTGTCCCGGTCGGACAATCCGGAAGCTCTCTTCGCCGCAACGAGGGACCTCACGCAGTCGCTCGCTCCCGGCGTCGATTACGGCCGTGAGCTGGCCTTGACGCTCGACCTCGGGCTGGGTGACACCACCATCCTCGAGGGTCAGGACGGCCGGCCGCTCGGGTTCGCGCTGTGGCACACGGCCGCGCTCGCCCAGGGCAGACCCAACGACGAATTGCGGATCCTCAAGATCGTCGCCCGCGACCCGGCCGCCTTTCGCGCGCTGATCCGCGCGATCGAGGGACACGCGATGTCGCGCGGGACGATCCAGCGGGTGTCGCTCCGGTGCCAGACGGCGTACCGGGACGCGTATCTTTCGTTGCTCGAGGACGGGTACCGGGTGCACTGGACCGATCTCCGCATGACGATGCCCGACGCGCCGGAACGCAGCACCGCGCCGGGGATCGTGATGTCGAACTGGGAGATTTAGCTGCTAGCTGCTGGCTGCTAGCTGCTAGCTGATGGACAACTGGAGATTCTGATGATCTGGATGGTTGGTGGTGTGCTGTGCATTCTTGCCTGGGTGGTTCTGACGTTCGTGACGCCCGTCGGGCTTGGCGTTGTCCACGTCCTGCTGGGTGCTGGAGTATTGGCCCTGATTCGCGGTTGGGTAGAAAGAGAATCAGTAAATGGCTAGCAGCTAGCAGCTAGTAGCTAGCAGCTGGCAGCCAGGTGCTGGTTTTCACCGGAGCCATTCTATAGATTGCACCTGTCGAACGTTGGCGGTGAGACCTAATTATTGAGCCAACAAGTCCGATAGCGGGCCCACATTCCGGGGCGGATGCCAAGCCCCACAAGGGAAGACAGAAGTTCTGGAGAGGGCGCCGAGTTTTTCTGTCGGGCTTCAATAATCCTCGCTGTCATCGTTCGACGCTGGGGCGCCGAGCACTCTCGAGTGGCGGCGCCTTCGCTTTGTCCCCAGCGAAGCGAGGGATCTTCCATTATGCCGAGCTGCACGGTCGTCCGCCGGGCGCACTTCAATGCCGCGCACCGGCTCCACAATCCCGCGAAGTCCGATGCGTGGAACACCACCACCTTCGGCTTGTGCAACAACCCGAACTATCACGGCCACAACTATGAGCTCGAGGTCATGGTCGAGGGTGCCATCGACCCCGAGACCGGCTACGTGCTCGATGTCGCCGTTCTCAAGGAGATCATCGACCGCGAAGTGACCAGCGTGCTCGACCACCGGAACCTCAACCTCGACGTTTCGTGGTTCGCCGACCGCCTGCCGTCCGCGGAAAACATCGCGGTGTTCATCTGGGAGCGACTCGTCAGCTGCCTGCCGAACGGGCGGCTCGCGCGGGTGCGGCTCTGGGAGACGCCGCGCAACTGGGTGGAATATGCCGGAGACTGACACGAAGACCCGGCGCGGCTTCCAGGAGGAAGTCCGCGCGATGATCGAGGCGCTGGGCGAGGACCCCGAGCGCCAGGGCCTCAAGCGGACCCCTGCCCGCGTCGAGGCCGCGATGCGCTTTCTCACCCGCGGTTACCATCGCACGGTCGCCGAGGTGGTGGGCAAGGGGATTTTCGATGAGGCGCACGAGAACATGATCCTGGTGCGTGACATCGAGCTCTATTCCCTGTGTGAGCACCACATGCTGCCGTTCTTCGGCCGGGCGCACGTCGCCTACCTGCCGAAGGGCCGCATCGTCGGGCTGTCGAAGATTCCCCGCATCGTCGAGGTCTTCGCCCGGCGACTGCAGGTGCAGGAACGCCTGACCGACCAGATCGCCGACGCGCTCATGGAGGTGCTGCATCCGCACGGGGCCGGGGTCCTCATCGAGGCCTCCCACCTCTGCATGATGATGCGCGGTGTCGAGAAGCAGAATTCCCGCACCGTCACGAGCGCGCTCCGCGGCGCGTTC
>DATEOL010000245.1:0-2335 GCA_035274025.1 Gemmatimonadales bacterium
CAACGACATCCTTGCGGCACTCGCGAAGCGACGGGGCAGCCGACCCGCGCCGGTCGCGGGCGGCGCGGCGACACTGACCACGGAGGACATCGGTCGCCTCGACTGGCCGGTCGAAGGCCGCATCGTCTATCGCTTCGGGCGGGACACCCTTCCCGGTGGCGGAGTGATCCGCTGGAACGGGATCGGCATCGGAACCGCGGCGGGCACTCCGGTGAAGGCCGTGGAGAGCGGCCGGGTCGCCCTGGTGCAACGACTGTCGACCTACGGCCTCACCGTCATCCTGGAACATGGCAGCGGGTACTACTCGGTCTACAGCCAGCTCGCCGCCGCCAACGTGGCGGCCGGCTCACAGGTGGAGAAGGGCGAATCGATCGGGGTGGTTGGGGGGGCCAATACGGATTACGGACCACATCTGCACTTCGAAATTCGGGGGGAAAATCAGATCGCGCTGGATCCGACCGACTGGCTGAGGAGGCGGAGGTAAACATCTAGATCGTTCATGGCTACGCGGCTTCCGCCACCCCGATCCGCTCACCGCCGTCCGCCTTCGCGCGGAGCAAGGCAGACTCCGCCAGCGCAAAGAGGTCTTCCGTGTGCACCGCCGCCGGGTGGGGATAGGTCACGACGCCGGCAGAGAGAATCGGCCGGTCGTCGGCGAGCAGTCCCATGAAGGCGTGCTGCGCGATCCGGTTGCGAACCCGGTCGATCGAGCGGCGCGCGCCTTCGAGGTTGGTCTCCGGCAGCACCAGCGCGAACTCATCGCCGCCATACCGGGCCACGAAGTCGGGACCCCGGATCTCCCGCTGCAGGATCGCGCCCAGGTCGGCGAGGGTGCGGTCGCCCGCCTCCATGCCGTAGCGCTCGTTGACCAGCGCGAGGCCTTCGACATCGAGCAGGACCACGCTGAAGGAGAGCCCGTACCGCCGGGCCCGCTCGAACTCCTCGGTGAGCCTGCGGTCGAGGGCGTCCAGGCTGGCACAGCCGGTGAGCGGATCGGTGAGGTCACCCGAGGTCTGGCGCCGGGAGATCGCGGCGCGCCGCTCCAGGCTTTCCAGCACCCTGCCGGTCCCCTGCACCAGCCGCTCCGCGAACTTGACCTGCGCGGGCTGCAGTGCCTCATTGGCCCTGCTTCGGAGTACCACGGCGCCCAGCAGGCGGCCGTGGAGCGAAAGCGGGATCGCGGCCGTGCTGAGCGCGTCCATGGTGACACCGGTCTGCTGCCAGCGCGCGCGGGCCCGGATGAAGAAAGGATGCGTCGCGACATCAGGCACGAAGACCGTGGTCGCGGTGCGGACCGCCTCGACAACCTCGGGGTAGCGCGAGAGGTCGACCGGAATGTCCCGGACCTTGGGATTCTCGAGCAGCGCCACGAGCCGCCCTTCGTCCTGCCCCGGCGTGGCGAAAATGCAGGCGCAGTGCGGGAGCGCGAGCGCGTCACCCATGCGCTGCACCAGCGTATGCAGGATTTCCTCCGGACGGAACGCGACCGCGATGTCCTGGAAGATGTCGAAGAGACGTGAGGCCTGTTCGGTCAGGGCGATCGCGCGGAGCGCCTCGTGGGCTCCGGCGACGCGGGCCTGCAGCCGCGCGGACATCTCGGCCAGGTACACCGGCCCGCACAGCACATCGGCGGCACCGGCCGCGAGGACCCGCACGATCGAATCGCTGTCCCCGTCGTCGAGCATGACGACGACGGGGAGTCCGGTCGGGACCGTGTTGCGCAGCACCTCGAGCGCGCCCACGGCATCGAGCTCCCCCGCCGCGGTGAGCAGCACCACGTCAGGACGGGTCGTCACCGGCGCGCCGAGGGCGACCTCGCCAATCTCGAAGCCGGCGCGAATCAGCGACCGCTCGAGCCCGTCGGGTCGGAGCCCCACGTCGCCCACCAGGACGAGCCGCGGACGCAGCTCAGATGGGTTCGGCGGCAACATGCCGGGTGTTGGTGTCACGAACGCCTCGTCCTCTCCAGCCAACAGGGTAACGACCGAATGACCCTCGGCGCCCACGTCTCGACCAGCGGTGGCATTCACCGGGCGCCTGCCCGCGGAGCAGAAATCGGGGCCGACGCCATCCAGGTGTTCACCAAGTCACCGAACCAGTGGCGCGATCCCGAGCTCCCGGCCGGAGCTGTGCAGACACTAGCCAAAGCGATGTCAGACCACGACATCCGGGACATCATCGCGCACGATTCGTACCTGATTAACATGGCGTCCCCCGATCCGGTCCTAAATTCCAGGTCCCGAACGGCTTTCGAGCGAGAGCTGTATCGTTGTGATACGCTCGGCATTCCTTGGCTTGTGTCGCATCCCGGCAACTATATCGATGACCGGACGCT
>DATEOL010000246.1:0-4020 GCA_035274025.1 Gemmatimonadales bacterium
CGCTGGTCTATTATGAGAAGCTCATCGATAGCTGATCCCGCCGAGCTCGAGACGCTCACCGGACGGCTGATGCGACTCGGGCCTGACGCCGACCGGAAGTGGGGGACGCTCACTGCCAATGAGATGCTCTGCCACCTTGCCGATGCCACCGACAGCGTGCTCGGTCATCGCAGGACCCCCGACTACAAGGTCAATCCCAGGCGCCGGCCGGTGCTCAAGTGGCTCCTGCTGCGGACCTCGTTTCCCTGGCCCCACGGGGTCCAGACCCGCGCCGGAATCGATCCCAGAAAGGAAGGAACCCGGCCCTCCGATTTCGGGAAGGACCGGGCCCGCGTTATTTCCGGGCTTCGGGAGCTGGCGACGCGCGGCGAGGATCTGAGTCCGTCACACGGCATCATGGGACAGATGACGGTGGAGGAGTGGCGGATCTGGGCGTGGCGCCACACCGATTACCACCTCCGCCAGTTCGGCCGCTAGTTCGAGGGGAACTTCCCCGTCACCTTCCCGCTCTCGTCCAGGAACTCGATGGACGCGACGCCGAGCGAATCGACCTTCAGGGTCAGTCTCGTGCGTCCCTGCGGGTCGGCGAGGTTGATGACCGATGCCTTCTGAACTGTTCTCCCCAGGTAGAGCCGCGTCGCGGCCAGCGGGACACCATTTCGTGGCGCCTGCCACTTCTGCAGGGCCTCGTTCCGGACCGCTCCCTCGGGGAGCTTCATGATCGAGTCGCGCTGCTGAACCATGTCGTAGATGTCGACATCGGCGCGATCCGCGATCGCAAACCCGGTCCGCCGCTCCCCATTTTCCTCCTTGTACTGGAAATACAGGATCTGGTCCTGGTTGAACTGATCGAACGAGAATCCGCTCGATGCCGAATAGGTGCCGTCCGCGTTCTTCTTCCCGGTGAACGTGAGCCCGCCGTTCTCGGTACCCTCATCGTTGAAGAAGATGATGCCAGGCCGACTGCCGCCCGGATAGCCGAAGGGCTTGCCCTTGTAGATCGGGCCGATCGAGCGAGGCCGGTTCGAGATCACCATGCGATAGGAGCCGTCCGGCTCGATCACGTTGATCCGCTCCACATCGATCTCGGTGAAGCGCTGCTTCTGCGCGCCCTGCTTGAATGCCGCGAGCGTCATCGTCGCGAAGAGCGCCGTCATGACCAGCGCGTAGGTCTTGAGCCGCCGGATCTCGCGGCGAATCTCGTCGTTCATTACTGCCTCCCGTTGCGTTTGACGTGGGCATCCATCTGTCGCACCAGCTCGGCCCAGGGGAACGCGTGCCAGGCGTGTCCCTTCATCGGCCGGCCATAGGTGAACGTGGCGTCGGAAACCGGATTCTTCGTCGCCTTCGCGAACTCCTCGAAGCGATAGACAGCGAGGTTGAGATAGAAATCATCCATGTCGCCCGAAAACAGGTGCAGCTTCCCGGCGAGCTTCGGGCCCAGGGTGCTCCAGTTGCGCTCGGCATACTCGCGCAGGTCGTAGCCCTTCTCCTTCATGTACGTGGCGACATCCTTGTCGATCGCGCCGGTGAGCTTGTCCCAGAGGGCCTTGGGATATCCGTCGCTTCCGACCGGGCCGTAGTTCGCTTCCCACGCCTCGAGCTGGAAGCCGGAGCGACCCTTCGTCCCCAGAACTTCCTCGAATCGGCTGAGCTGCCGCGCGGTCCAGACCACCTGGCCTTCGACGCTGCGGCGGAAGGGACGCTCCGCGACGTTGAATGCGCCCAGCGGCTGGGTGAACGCGTTGGCGTCCTCGTAGATGTTGACCAGCTGGTAACGACGGAAGTCGATCGGGTCGGGCTGGAGCACCCAGGCGCCGCCAAAGAAGTCAGGGTGCCGGAGCTGCAGGTTGAGCGCCGACCAGCCACCGGTGCTCGCTCCCTCGACCAGCCTCGCGGCCGGCGCGCTCACCAGCCTGAGCTGTTTTTCCAGGTAGGGAATCACTTCCTCCACCACCGCGTCACCGTACGGCCCGTTGTTCGCCGAGTTGACCGAGTAGCCATCGGGGAAGAACGGCGTCTGCTGCTCGAAGCTGATCGCCACCATGCGCGGGAAGGAATCCGAATTCCACGCGAGGTAGAAATCGTAGCCGGTCTCCACGCCGGTGACCGGGCTGATCGTTCCGCGGCCGCGCACCCTCGCCGAATCGGTGCTGAAGTTGAAGGGCACATTGTGGCCCAGGGTGTACACCGTGGCGTAGCGACGACTCGTTTCGGTCGCGTAGCCCCGGGGGAGCAGGGCGGTGGCATGGATGAAGACCGGCCGTCCCCAGAACGCCGAGAGCTTCTGGCTCTGGACCTTGAAGTGCCGGACCCATTCGTTGTCGACCGGATCCGGCTCCCGGGGAACCACCTGGTCGATCGTGAGTCGCGTGGTGCTGCCGGCTCCGACGTCCACTTCCACCGGCGTGCTGTAGAGGTTCCCCTCAGCGACCTGAAACGGTGCCTGCCGGCCATCGTTGAACGGAACCCAGATCGTGTGGCCGTCTGATCGCGTCACCCGCTGGTACACGTTGATGATCGCCTGGACCCAGTACTTGCCGGCGGGAAGCTCGGAGAGATTGCCGGGATAGCCGAGCGCCTTGCCATCGACGAGCGTGACGGCCTCGGGGGCGACCTGCTCGAGATCGACGGCAGCCATCGCCGCGCCGGAGGGCGAAACCTGGTAGCGCGGCTCCGGCTCCTTGTTCTTCGCGATGACGACGATCAGCCGGCCCGTGACCGGCTCGGCTCGAGTCGCGCGTGAGATGGTGACTTCGAAGCGCGGAGCTTGCGCCCTGGCAACGCCTGGAAACCCGCCGAGAACGAACCCGGCGGTGAGGACTGCTCGAGTTGTCCGGATTGACATGCGACAATCGTAGCACCCTCCGAAGCCCGAGCGAAGCTCTGGCGAAGGATCCCCCATCGGTTGCCCATGATGTACCCGTAGTACTGGCGCATGTCCCAGCATAGGAACTGCTCGTTCGATAACTAAACCCGGATTCCGCGCACCTCATCATTCCGAGGCAAGATCCTTCGCCGCGCTTCGCGCGGCTCAGGAGGGGGGGTCTGCCTGGTGAACAGGATTGTCGAACACAATCGCCTGGGCCAAAGCGCCGGCGGGTGTCTCGTGCTGACCTTCCGGAATGACCAGCAATGCGTTGGCCCTCACCATGCTGGTGAGAATCCCTGATCCCTGTGGTCCCGTCAGGCGCGCCTGGCCGTCGCGGATCACGGCTCGAAGAAAGTGCTGCAGCCTGGGCCCCAGCTTGATCGGCTCCGCAAGCGTGACGTTCGTGGTCGAGCGGAAGGGGAGGGCGTGTCCCATCATCTTCCGGATCGCCGGTCGCACGAACAGCTCGAAGGTGACCATCGTGCTCACCGGATTTCCCGGCAGCCCGATCCAGGGAACTTCACCTCCGATCACGCCGAAACCGACCGGCGCCCCTGGCCGCATTCGGAGCTTCCAGAACCTGAGCTCGAATCCCATCTCCTGCAGCGTGGCAAGCACGTGATCGTGCTCCCCCACGCTGATGCCCGCGGTGGTGACGATGAGGTCGCAATCCCTCGCCCGCTCGAGATGATCGCGCATGCTCTCTCGGGTGTCCTTCGCAATGCCGAGATTGACCGGAATGCCACCAGCGAGGGTGACGAGCGCGATGAGCGCATGGGTGTTGGAGCTTGCGACCTTGCGTCCCGAGCGGATCTCGTCTGCCCGGTCGAGATCCACGATCTCGTCCCCGCTACCCAGGATCGCCACCCGCGGCCTCCGGTAGACGACGGGATGCGCAACCGCGAGTGAGGCTAGCACGCCGATCTCGGCGGCGCCCAGAAGCATTCCTTCCTCCAGCACGACCGATCCCGCGCGCACATCCTCGCCCGCGAGCCGGATATTCACGCCGGCGTCGCGGCCGGAGCGGATCCGCACCGTATCTCCCTGCTGCTCCGTGTCCTCCTGCCGTACCACGGAATCGGCGCCTTCGGGGAGCGGCGCGCCGGTGAAGATGCGGGCGCACTCACCGGGTCCGATCGCCTTCGCCG
>DATEOL010000247.1:0-2114 GCA_035274025.1 Gemmatimonadales bacterium
GCGAGCTTCGCCCGCCTCACTCAAGACACGATCTCCTGGTCGAGAGCCTCGTCTTCGAATTGCTGGGCACGATGCTGCAGACCCGACTCGGCTGGGGCTCGGGCGATGGCGATGGGTGGATCACGCGCGCCCTCGACTACCTGGAAGCGAACTATCGCCGGCGGTTCAAGGTTGCCGACGTCGCCGCCACCTGCGGGGTACACCCCAGTCACCTCGCGGAGATCTTCCGCAAACGGTTTGCTTCGTCCGTGGGTGAGTGGGTGCGCAACCGGCGCCTGGAGTTCGCTCGCGAGGCGCTGCTCGACGCCACGCAGCCAATCAGCCGGGTCGCCATATCCGCCGGGTTCGCGGACCAGAGCCACATGACCCGGCTCTTCCGCCACCGGTTCGGAGCCACCCCCGCCGAGTACCGCAGGACCCACACCCGACCGATGTTCTAGACTGCGACCGTGCTATCCTGAGTCCAGTCTCCAGCCCTGAGAAGCGACGATGGCAGGTGAACACTATGTGATCCGCGGCGGGGTCGAAGGCAGGGAGCGCTTGCGGATGATCGCCCGCGTGCTGCGGCCCACGACTCTCGCGCTGCTCGAGCGGGTCGCAATTCCACCCGACGCCCGTTGCCTCGACGTGGGCTGCGGCGGTGGCGACGTCAGCCTGGATCTTGCCCGCGTCATCGCGCCGCGCGGACACGTCATCGGAACCGACCTCGACCCGATGAAGCTGGACCTGGCCCGCGCGGAGGCACGGGAGCAGGGCGTAACCAACGTCGAGTTCCGCCACGCCGATGCAACTGGCTCCCTCGGGAGCACCGAGTTCGACCTGGTCTACGCGAGGTTCCTCCTCACCCATCTGCCCGATCCCGCGCCCTGCGTACAGGGAATGCGCGACGCGCTGAAGCCAGGTCGGCCTGTTGTTGTGGAGGACATCGACTTCACCGGCCACTTCTCCTGGCCGGACAGCCCCGCGTTTCGGCGCTATGTCGAGCTGTACGCCACGACGGTTCGGAGCCGGGGCGGCGATCCCGACATCGGCCCCCGGCTCCCGGTGTTGCTCGCAGACGCTGGGCTCGAACGGATCGGGATGCATGTCATCCAACCCGCCGGGCTCGAGACCGGGATCAAGATCCTGAATCCGATCACTTTGGAGAGCATCGCCCAGGCCGTCCTCGACGGAGGGTTTGCCACCGCGGACGAAATCGAGAGGATCGTGGCAGAGCTGTACGCGTTCGCCCGGAACGGCCGAGCGGTGATGAGCATTCCACGAATCGTACAGGCCTGGGGCTACCGGGCGGCCGGCGGTTAGTCTGTTTGCGCTGAGAGGGTGGGGGGGGCATCCTCGAAAAAGCTATCCGCATAAGTTCATGTCGCTTTGCGAGACCGTCTTGCCAAGCGAGCCACTTATGCGGATGGCTTTTTCACGGACGCCCCCCTCACCCTCTCAACGCAAACCATCCAGACCGACCCGCCGCACACCCGACAATTGTTCTAGCCCACGCGGATTTGCCTTCGTAGGGTTTGGCCATGCCCACGAAACCCATACGCGCCGCATGGCTCGCGCTCTGGCTCTGGATCCCTGCCCTCTCGGCGCAGCGCGCGCCGACGATGCGCGAATGGATGAGCCTCGCGGCCGCGGACGCCCCCAGCATTTCGCCCGACGGCCGGACCGTCGCCTACCAGGTGGTCACGCCCGACTGGTCGCAGGACGGATTCACGGTGCAGGTCTGGGTCGTCAACGCCGACGGCGGCGGCATGCGCCAGGTGACAAAGGGCGCATCGAGCCGTAGCGCACGGTGGTCACCCGACGGACAGCGGCTCGCGTTCCTCTCATCGCGAGGCTCCGGCACCCAGGTGTATTTGATGCGGATGCCGGACGGTCCTCCGGTTCAGCTCACCAGGGCGGACAACGGCGTGGACGATTTCCGCTGGTCGCCCGACGGGCGGCAGATCGGATTCCTCTCCGGGTCGCAGGTGGCGAAGGCGGATTCTGAGCCCAAGGAATTCCACGTCGTCGGCAACGACGACACCTGGAGCGCGGCGCTCTGGACGATCTCGGTTCCGACGGATGCTTCCGGTCCGCAGGTTGCCGTTCGCCTGACCGATCCCGCGAGCATCGTG
>DATEOL010000248.1:0-10602 GCA_035274025.1 Gemmatimonadales bacterium
TATCGGCGAGGGCAGGGACTGAGTGCCTCGGCCGGCCCATACATAGGAGACGTGATCCGCACGGCACGCAATCGGCACGCGGGGCTCGTTGCGCTGGGCGCGCTCCCGATCGTGCTGGTCTTCCTGATGCTTTCGCGAAAAGAGCGACCGCGCTTTCGGGTGCTCTGGGCTCTTGTCCTCGTGACCGGCACCGCTCTGGCTATGCAGCTCATATCGAGTCGTGCGGGCGCGGCGGCGATGGTGGGCGTGCTCGAGAACGAGCATCTGAGTGATCAGCTCGCCGCACTCGAATGGTTGAACAAGCAGGAGTTCGTGGTCAGGAGTCGCATCGCCACGGCCGGGAATTCCTTTGGCGGGGTCGAGGTGGTGCTCGGTGCAGCGCGGGCTTCGTATTGCGCTGGAGTGGTCGGATCGGGAGGCGCCGAGAGCTGGGCCACGACTCCACAGCTCAGGGAAGTCATGGCGCGAGCAGCTCGCGGGTCGAAGGCACCGATCTTCTTTTTCCAGGCCGAGAACGATTACGACATTCAGCCGAGCCGGGTGTTGTCGGCGGTGATGAGTCAGGCGGGGAAGATCGCCGAGGTGCGAATCTATCCGAAGTTCGGAAACACGGCTTCCGAAGGGCACGCTTTCGCGTGGGCGGGGAGCCAGGTGTGGGCGGATGATGTGTTTGCGTTCCTGGAGGCGCATTGCTCCCATTGAACGAGCTACATTCCCGACCATGAACCTCAGACTTGGCCTCATCGCGGCGATCGGTTTCGCGGGACTCGCTGAGGAATCGGCGGCCCAGAAGCGCTGCGACGCCGCGCCGCTGATGTTGCAGGTGCTGGGGTCCGGGGGCCCCTTCGCTTCGGGCAACCGCGCGTCCGCCGGGTATCTCGTCTGGCGCGACGGCAAACCCATCGTGATGGTCGACGCCGGGGGCGGGACGTATCTCCGTTTCGCCGAGGCGGGAGCGCATCTCGCGGATCTCTCGCTACTCGCGATCAGTCACATGCACGCCGATCACGTCGCCGACCTGACCGCGTTGATGTGGCAGAGCGACCGCCTTCGCAAGCAGCCGCTCAGGATCGCGGGCCCTTCGGGCGCGGGGATGTTTCCGGCGATGGATGTGTTCGTGCGAAGGCTCTTCGATTCGACGGGCGCGTTTCCGATCCTGGGCGGGACCGTCGGTCAGCGTGGTGGTGGCGTCAAGCTGGATGTGGTCACGGTGGATGTGACGAAGGCAGCCGCGACCCAGGTGCTTGAGGAGGGTGACCTGGAGGTGACCGCGCTGGGCGTCCCGCACGGCGACGTGCCGTCCGTGGGGTACCGGGTACGGGTTGGCGACCGGACCGTTGTGTTCGGCAGCGACAACGCGGGCACCAACCCACGGTTTATCGAGTTTGCTTCCGGCGCGGACATCCTTGTGCTTCACCTGTCGGTGAGCGCGGCCGCCTCGGATCCGCTTTCCCTTCGCCACGCTCGGCCAGCCGTGGTCGGATCGGTCGCGGCTGCGATCCATCCTCGACGCCTGGTGCTGAGTCACCTCATCGAGGCGCCGGCCCCGGTGGAGACAGAGCAATACAGCCTGTCCAATCTCGAGAAAGCCGTTTCGGAGGTAAAGACGAGCTACAAAGGGCTGCTGGATGTTGCGACGGACCTGCAGTGCTATCCGATAGGAGCGCAGTAGGCGGTTGGATCTCTAATGGGGTGGATCGATACTGCAATCCGCAGATGTCGCAGATGATACGCCGATGATTCCCGATGACCCTTGGCGATCACGTCCTGAAAAAGATGCTGCTTCCCAAAAAAACGGGTGATCTCTTCCAGGAGGCGCTACCGAAGGTCGTTGTGAATCATCTGCGTGCATCTGCGTCATCTGCGGATTGCAGTATGGTTCTTCCCGCGAGACCAGCCCAACCAGACACCCCGACCGATCTCTACATGCGCCGGTCACCGTGGCGAGCGACCAGCGGCAGCACGTCGTTGATCATGTGCATGGCAAACAGTCCGGGCCGCTCCATCTGCACCATGTGCGCGGTGTTCTCGAACCAGAAGAAGTGCTTGACCGGCGCCGTCAGCGCCTGGAACCACTTCTCCGCCACGACGGTCGGGACCGCGTAGTCGTACCGTCCACCCATGATCACGACCGGGCAATCGAGCCTGGTGACGTCCTTGAAGTTCGTGGTGAGCAGGCCGGACATCAGCCGGGTCAATGTTTCGCCGTTGTCGTCCGCCTTGAGGTCGGCGTCCGTCCACTCCGGTGAGAGAACGCGCGCACCGAGCTCGTAGTTGAGCCCCTCCCTCCCGTAGCTCATCCCACCGAACGCATTCACCCAGGTGCGCTCGATCATCACGCTGCGGACCGTGATCCCCTTCGGGTCAGGATAGGGGGCGATGCCCTCGAGCTGCGTGACCGCTTCCTTGTTTCCCCGCTTCCGGGCTTCCGCCAGGACGAAGTCGTAGCTGACCTTCTCGCCTTCCATCATGTCGATCACCTGGCCGATGCCGACATAGGCGTGAAGCCAGTCGGGGTGCTTGCGCGCGAGCTCGAGCCCGAGCACCGACCCCCAGGAGTGCCCGGCGACGAAGAGCCGCTGGCGGTGGTAGGTCTTCCGGAGATAGTCGGCCATCTCCTCGGTGTCCTGGACCATGCGATCGTAGTTGATCGTCTTCGACAGCGGCTGTCCGTTTTCGTCGAAGGTCGACTTGCCGGCGCCACGCTGGTCCCACTGGACCACGGTGAAATGATCTTCCAGCCCCGACTGATAAATCCAGCTCGCCGGCAGCTCGGCGAAGCCGGGTCCCCCGTGCAGGAAGAGGAGGATCGGGTTCGCCGTGTCCCGGCCTCGCACCGAAATCCATTGCCGCACGCCGCCGATCTGGACCGGCGTCAGCTGCTCGATGCCGTTCGGGGTCGTGATGCGCCGGACGTCGCGGAGGAGGCCCTGGGCGGTGGCGCGGGTGAAGGCGCTGTCCTGGGCCGAGGCGCTGGTGGATGCCGAGCTGAGCAGCCCGACGAGTAATGCGAAGCGAAGCAAGATCGGCATGTAAATCCTCGTGTTGCTGAAAACACAACGCCCGGTCTGGCTGTTGCCGGGACCGGGACGATGGCTTCTGACAGGTTGATCACCCAGGCTGTCAGACCCTGGAGCCCGAAGGCTATGTCCTGCAAACCTTGGAGAAGCATAATACCGCGTGTCCCGAAACACCAGCCCTGCCGTGTATGTGAATCCTGTTGTTGCTGTTTCCGTGCAATCTGTGTTCGGCTGTATGGATCTCACCATGACAACTTCGGCTCGGTGAGGATACCGGGCGCTACTTGAATACCCGCGTAGTATAGGCAATTCCGTCCGGCGTCTCACCCGCGGCCAGGTACCCGACCACTGCGCGCTTGGCCACATCGATGATCGCCACCCGCGCCTGGCCGCTCATCGACTCGAGGGCATACTTCCCGTCCGGCGTAAGCGTGATTCCCTGCGGCGCGCCCGCCGGGAAGGTCAGCCTCGCGAGCTCCTTCTTGCTCGCGCGATCGACAAACCGCAGCTCTTCACGGGTGAGATCAGGGAGCAGCACCGTCTTCCCATCCGGCGTGAACAGCACCCGGTAGGGCCATTGGAAGCCTTCGGCAGCCTTGGTCACCGTGCCGGTCGACGGATCGAGCACGCTGATGAAGCCGGTTTTGTTGCTGCCGACCCAGACTTCCTTGCCGTCCGCCGTCACTCCGATGGCCTCGGGCTGCTCCGGTACCGGCCACAGCCGCACAAACTTCCCACTTGCGAGGTCGAGCTCCGACACCGTATTGCTCCCGACGTTGCCGGTGTACGCGAGGCGCGCGGACTTCGGCACCGCGACCATGTGCGATCCCTTCTGGGTCGTGGGAATCGCGCGGCGGATGGCGCCCTCCCGGATGTTCACCAGGACGACGTTTCCGCTGGCTTCCGACGTGACCGCGACGACGCTGTCGCCCGGGAGGAACACGATGCCATGCGGCCGGTTATACTCACCGAGATCGATGGTGCGCACGACGCTGCGCTTCGCCACATCGATGACCGTGAGCGTGCGGCCCGGCTCACCCGAATAGTCGGTCACGACCGCGGCGCCGCCATCCGACGTCATCGCGACTTCGTGCGGCCCCTTGCCGGTGGGCAGGGTCGCCAGGATCCGGCCCGACGCCACGTCGATGATGGTCGCGGTCGACGTGCTCTTGTTGGTGACGACCAGCGTTCCCGAGAGCCCGGCGACCGGTGAAACACCGAGCCGCGCATCGAGCCAGTCGGCGACGATGCCGATGACCGACGGATGCACCCGGAGCGGCGTCGGCAGCCTGGTGTATCCGCCCGGATAGCCGTCGGGATCAGGCACGAACAGGTGATTGAGCCCGCGCATGACCGTGTCGGTCACGTCCTTGTTTCCCGCGGCGCGAAAGGTGTCGGCCCACTCGCGGAGCTGGGTCGCGTCCGCCTGGCGGTCGGTTTCGCCGGTAATGGCCAGGATCGATGGCTTGGTGACTTTCCTGGCGTCCTCGAGTGGCACGTAGGCGATCATGAACTTCATGTACGGATCGGCCGCCGAGAGCGAATCGATCATGGCTGGCACATGGGCAATCGCGGAGTCACGCTGCGCCGGCGTGAACGACGTATTCCGCTTCATCATGTTCTCGAGCTGGAACTTGACGGCGCCACCGAGCGAGCGACCCTGGCCCGCGAGCAGTACCAGTGCCTTGAGCATCGGCTCCTTGATCGCGACCATCGGTGCATCGATCGCGCCTTCGCTGTGGCCCAGGAGTCCCATGCGAGCGGAGTCGATGTCCGGACGGGTGCGGAGGTAGGCGAGCCCGGCGCGAATGTCCTCCACGAAGTCGACCGGCGTGGCCCCCTTGAAGACGCCCTTCGACTCGTTGGTCCCCCGATCGTCCATCCGGAGCACGGCGATGCCCCGGCGGCCGAGCGAATCCGCGAACAGCTTCCACGGGCGATAGTCGCCGAAGCCCAGGTACTCGTCGCGATCCTGCGGTCCGGTGCCGCTGATGGTGACGACGACGGGTGCCGGCCGCTCCTTGCTCGCGGTGAGCGGCAGGGTGAGCGTGCCCGCGAGAGTGTGACCCATCGGCGTGGTGATGGTGACGTTCTCCGCCCGATAGGGCGCGCCGGCCGGGGCGGAATAATCCGCTTTCTGGGCAATGAGGGATGAGCGGTGAGCGGTGAGCAGGAACAGGACGGTGACCGCTGCAATTTTGGGCATGATCAGAAGATACTCCACCGTCTGGAGTCACGAGTCACGAATTGCGAGAGGGCACATGCACGAGGACGATGAGTTTTTCGAGGAAGATTCGCTGGACGGATCCGCGGCAGAGGTCCTCTGTCCCCATTGTGGGGAGCCGGTCGAGATCACTCTCGACCCGGGCGGCGGAGCGGAGCAGCAATACGTCCAGGACTGCGAGGTCTGCTGCCGTCCCTGGCAGGTCTACGTTACCTGGGCCGACGACGGAACGCCGGAGGTCAGGGTCGAAGCCGCATGAGTCGGGTGCATGTGGTAGGCAGCATCAATCAGGACATCGTCGCCGAAGCCGCGAGATATCCCCGTCCGGGCGAGACGCTCATCGGAACGAATCTCAGGATCCATCCGGGCGGGAAGGGTGCCAATCAGGCGGTGGCCGCGGTTCGGGCCGGCGCTCGCGCGTTCCTGACTGGATGCGTCGGGGACGATGCGGCGGGGCGGGAATTGCTCGCCGTCATTCGTGATGCCGGTGTCGACTGCGACGCGGTGCGCGCGGCAACCGATTGTCCGACCGGAAGGGGAATCATCACGATTGCCGGGGGAGAGAACACGATCGTGATGATTCCCGGGGCGAACATGCGGGTGAGCCACGACCAGGTCGCTCGTATCGAGTTCCAGCCCGGTGACATCTGCGTGGCGCAGCTGGAGACACCGGTCGACGCCACGGTCACCGCGTTCCGGCGGGCGAGGGAAGCTGGGGCCAGGACGTTGTTCAACCCGGCGCCCGCTGGCCAGGTGCCCCGGGAGCTGCTCGATCTCTCGGAGATCCTGGTCGTGAATGTCCATGAGTTCGTGGCCGCGTTCGATGTCCCGGTCGAGAGTTGCACCGCGGCCCGGCTACCAGACTCGGTGTCATCGCGATTCCAGGGGTCGCTCCTGGCCACTCGTGGCGCGGACGGAGTGGTGATGTGGCACGGCGGATCCCGAGTGGCAATCCCGGGTCACGCGGTGATCGCTGTGGATTCCACCGGTGCGGGTGACTGCTTCGTCGGGTATCTCGCCGCGGGATTGGTCAGTAGACTTTCGCTCGAGCAGGCGGCGCGTCGGGCGAATCGTGCGGCCGCGATCGCGGTCACCCGGCATGGCGCGCTCACGTCGATCCCATTGGCGATTGAGGTCGATGCTTGTGGTTAGATCGGCTGATGGCGAGAGCAATACAGCAATCCGCAGATGACGCAGATACTGCGCAGATGCTCACGATGCAGGTCGGGATCATTGCCTGAAAAGGTTTCCAGCTGCTGTCTTGTGAACAGCACGCCAGCCGAGTCCTATCCGGGACGTGGTTCGAAAATGTCATCGTGAGTCATCTGTGCTGCATCTGCGTCATCTGCGGATTGCTGCATGGATCCCTCCCGGTGGGTTATTCTCCGATGTCCCATTTCCCTTGAGCCCCCACCCGTGATCCGATCGATTCGCGTTCTCATATGCGCCCTGCCGCTGCTGGCCGCAAGCGGCCCGCCCGCCTCGTTCACCATCGAGCAGCTGCTCGGCTACCCCTATCCGCTCGAGCTGGTCACGGCCCCGAACGGCGCGTCCATCGCGTGGATCTTCAATGAGCGCGGCGCGCGCAACATCTACACGGCCGCGGCGCCGGAGTGGAAGGCGCGGCGGCTCACCAATTTCCGCGCCGACGACGGCCAGGAGCTGACCCAGGTCTCGTTTACCGGCGACGGCAAGGGCGTGGTGTTCGTGCGCGGTGGTGACCACGACGGCAACTGGCCCGCCGACCAGCCGCCCAATCCCGCGCAGTTCCCCGCGAAGCCCACGGTGCAGATCTGGCTGGGTCCGGTCTCCGGCGACTCGGCGCGCGTGCTCACCGAAGGCGACCAGCCGGCTCCGAGCCCACGCGGTGACGTCGTCGCGTTCATCCAGGGCGGTCAGGCCTGGTCGGTGCCGGTCGCCGGCGGCGAGGCCAAGCCGCTCTTCTATGTGCGCGGCAGCACGAGCGGGTTGCGCTGGAGTCCCGACGGCTCCCGTCTCGGATTCGTGACCAACCGGGGCGACCACAGCTTCATCGGCATCTACGCCGGCGCGGATACGCCGCTCAAGCTCATCGCGCCGTCGACCTTCGGGGACTTCGATCTTCACTGGTCACCGGACGGAAACCGCATCGCCTTCGTGCGCCTGCCGTTTCCGGGCGGAGCGCCGCAGCCCATCCTGCGTGAGGTGCCGCAGCCCTGGAGCATCATGGTGGCCGACGTCGCGACCGGACTCGCGCGGAAGGTGTGGCAGAGCCCGAACACGCCTCGCGGCTCGTTCCCGCAGGTGATGGGCGGCGCGAACCTCGGCTGGGGTAGCGGAGACCGGCTGGTGTTCCTCGCGGAGCTCGACGGGTGGGAACACCTGTACTCCGTGCCGGTGTCTGGCGGCACGCCGACGCTGCTCACGCCGGGCAACTACATGGTCGAACATGTGACGGTGAGCCCCGATCATTCCTTCATCGTGTACAGCGCCAACCACGGTGCCGACCCGAGCGACGACGATCGGCGACACCTCTTCCGGGTTCCAGTGGACCGGCCGGACGCGACCCCGGTGACCCACGGGCTGGGGAATGAATGGGCGCCCGTCGTCACCGGTGATGGCTCGGCGGTCGCTTACATCGGGGCTACGGTGCAGCGCCCGCCGTTCCCCACGGTCAGTGTCTTCGGCTCCGCGGCGCCCCCGTCGGTCGTGGGACTCGACCACCTGCCGCAGGATTTTCCCGGCGACCAGTTCGTGATTCCGAAGAAGGTCACCTTCAAGGCCGCGGACGGCCTGCTGATTCACGGACAGCTCTTCGCGCAGGAGGGCCTCGAGGGGAAGAATCCCGGTGTGATCTTCGTCCATGGGGGCCCGCCTCGGCAGATGATGCTGGGCTGGCACTACATGGACTACTACTCCAACGCGTACGCGATGAATCAGTACCTCGCGAGCCGCGGCTTCGTGGTCCTGAGCGTCAACTACCGGCTGGGCGTCGGTTACGGGCGGGAGTTCCAGCATCCCGATCGCGCGGGCTATACCGGCGCATCGGAGTACCAGGACGTGGTGGCGGGAGCCCGGTACCTGGCCGCCCAGGCCTCGGTGGATCCGAAGCGGATCGGCATCTGGGGCGGGAGTTACGGCGGTTATCTCACCGCGATGGCGCTGGCGCGGAACTCCGACCTGTTCGCGGCGGGCGTCGACCTGCATGGCGTGCACGACTGGGGAGCGGACGCGAAGGAGCTGTACGTCAAGCCCACCTGGCGCTACGAGAAGGGTGATGTGGACAGCGCGGTCGCGGTGGCGTATCGCTCCTCACCGATCGCGAGCATGAAGACGTGGCGATCGCCGGTGCTGCTCATCCAGGGCGACGACGATCACAACGTGCACTTCGCCGAGACGGTGAACCTGGCGCGGCGACTCGAGGTCCGCGGGATCCGGTTCGAGGAGCTGGTGTTGCCGGACGAGCTGCACGGCTTCCTGCTGCACCAGTCCTGGCGGACGGCCGACTCCGCGACGGCCGCGTTTCTTGAAAAGGAGCTGCATCGGGGAGGGAAGGATTGATCAGGGGTCAGTGTGCCTGGTGCGATTGCGGATGGGGCAGGTCCATCCAGCAATCCGCGGATGACGCAGATACAGCGCGGATGACGCACGATGCAGTGCTGGATCACTTTCCGTTCCGGAAAGTGATCTTGAGAATGATCGGGAGTCATCTGCGCTGCACGTCATCTGCGGATGGCAGTATGGATCCAATCCACACGACACCCCTCACCAAAGAGGAAATTGGGCATGGGCCGCGCCTACGGAGTCAGACTTTGCGGGAGTACGCTGAAGGTGATGCGTGAGGCTTGGGCGCCCGAGCGATGCACCTGGATCGTCGCCTTCTGGAAATCCGCCTCGGTCGCCTTGTAGATGTCCACGAACTTCTGCGGATTCCGGTCCACCAGCGGGAACCAGCTGCTCGAGACCTGCACCATCATCCGGTGACCCTTCGGGAAGGTGTGATACACGTCGGGCATCACGAAATCGAGCTGGGTCACCTTGCCCGGCACCATCGCTTCCGGCTTCTCGAAACTGTTCCGGAACTTGGCCCGCACCACGTCGCCCCGGACCAGCTCCTGGAAGCCATCCGGGTGGACGTCGATGACCTTCACGATCCAGTCGCCATCGGTTCCGCTCGACGCGACGAACAGCGTCGGTGAGACCGGACCCGCCACGGTCAGCTCCTCGGTCAGCGGCTGGCCCTGGTAGAAGAGCACGTCGGGCCGGCCGGTCACGAAGCGCTGGTCCTGCGCCATGTAGTCGGGGTCCATGTCGGTGCTTTTCTTCGGCACGAACGGGACCGGATTGGCCGGGTCGCTTACGTAGCTGTCGACGCCCGCGTCCTTCTTCGCCGGCGCCTGCGCCGAGAGCGTGCCGCCGGCGTCGAGATAGATCGCGCGAGACACCGCCTGCTTCGGTGGCCAGGCATCGAGCTGGTGCCACTTGTTCGCCCCGGTTTCGTAGACAAACACCTTCGCCCGTAACTTCTCGCCCATCCCCTTGAGGTAGTAGTTGAAGAAGGGCGCCATGATGGTCGCCTGGAATTCGTCGCCGGTCTTGGAGCCGAAGGTCAGTCCCCCCAGCTTGCTGCCGTCGTTCACCGCCCACTGCCCATGCGACCAGGGACCGATCGCGATCGCGTTGTCGGTGCCGGGACTCTGCTTCGCGATCGACTCGAAGACGTGCAGGGCTCCGTAATAATTGTTGGCGTCGTAGAAGCCCCCCACGGTGAGCACCGCAGGCTTGATGTTCTTGAGGTGGGGGAGGAGGTTCCGGTCCCGCCAGAACGTGTCGTAGGTCCCGTGCTCCATGAACTCGGTCCACCCGGGTGACTGCCCCTTGAAGTACTTCTCCTCCGCGTTCCGGAGCGGCCCCATCTCGAGGAAGAACTTGTAGCCGTCGTCGGTGCCGAAGTCGAAGCCCTTCTCGCAGCCCATCGACGTGCCTTCGCCCTTGCGGCCGCAGGCGTACATGAAGTTGAAGGTCGAGGCCAGGAAGAAGGCGCCGTTGTGGCGGGTGTCATCGCCCATGAACCAGTCGGCCTGGGGGGCCTGGGGCGAGGCCGCCTTGAGCGCCGGATGCGCATCGATCATGCCCGCCGCGGTGAAGAAGCCGCTGTACGAAATGCCCCACAGCCCGACCCGGCCATTGTTGTGCCGGACGTGCTTGACCAGCCAGTCGATCGTGTCCCAGGTGTCCGTACTCTCGTCGACGTCCTTGGGGCCCTTGTGCTCCTTGTGCGGCGTCATGTGGACGAAGTGGCCCTCGGAGCGGTAGCGGCCGCGGACGTCCTGGGTGACGTAGATGTAGGGCTGATCCTTCGCCCAGGTGGGTCCCGGG
>DATEOL010000249.1:0-5643 GCA_035274025.1 Gemmatimonadales bacterium
GGTCGTCGTTCCCCAGTAGTAATAGGTGCCCGGGGTGCTCAGGGTGAACCTCACGTGCCGCTTTTCCGTTTCGGCGACAGAGATGGAATCCGCCGACAGTCCGTGGACCATCAGGGTCGTGTTCGGCACCGCGTTGCGCAGCGACAGGTCGATGACGGTCCCAGCGGGAACGCGGATGAGTGGTCCAGGGATTTGTGTCGAGTGGCCAACCTCACCGAACCCTTGGACTTCG
The DNA here is from genome assembly GCA_035274025.1 of Gemmatimonadales bacterium. Taxonomy (GTDB): domain Bacteria; phylum Gemmatimonadota; class Gemmatimonadetes; order Gemmatimonadales; family GWC2-71-9; genus SZUA-320. Next base: position 233 of record DATEOL010000249.1, read on the forward strand.
GTGCTGGGACCGTCGTCGGTGTGGGGATACCATCTGGTGACGCGAGCCTCGAGCTCCAGGGTGAGGACGCCATTTTTCAACACACCCGCCGGTTGCCGGTTGTCGTTGATGACCGCGCGCTCATCAGGCCGGGATTGACCCGGCAGGAGGGAGCAGGAGGAGTAGAGCGCGAGCAGGAGAGCATGACGCATGTGATGTACCTCTGGGACCGGGCATTCGGTTTTCCCTGTCCGACCGGACAGTAGCGTTTGAGCGTCCGGCAGGCAACCAAATCAGCAGGAGTCCCGTCCAAAGACCATGCTCAGCCTACGGCGGAATGATGCCAGGTACGCTCTTGGTGGTGCTTCTGGGCTTTGCCTCCCTTCGGCCAGCCGCCCAGTCCGACGGCCCGCCATTCTGGGTGGCTCGAAAGGGCGACGCGACGGTCTACATCCTGGGCTTCGGGGAATCGCGGGACACCTCGTGGCTCACCCCGGCGATCCGGACCGCCTTCCAGGCCAGCTCGGCGTTGTGGCTTGAGACCGCGGGGCCCAACTCCTCAGCGCCGCCCCAGGACGAAAGCGCGAAGCGGGCCGCCGCCGAGCGGATGGACAAGATGGCCCACGAGTCGGGGCGCACCCTGTTCGATGCGCTCGAGCCGCCGGTCCGGCAGCGCACGCTCGACTATCTCGCCGAGCTCGGAATCAGTCCCGACTCGGTCAAGACATTCCGTCCCTGGCGGGCGTACTACACCGTCGTGTCCGGCTTCTATTCGAAGCGGAAGATGCCGTACGATGCCGTCCCGGTGGACGGGACGCTCGAGCGCATGGCGCGGAACGAGGGGAAGACGACCGGATACGAATACCCGACCCGCGAGGCGTTCGTCACCTTCATGGCGAGCATGCCGGACAAGGCCCAGAGCCAGTACATGGAGTGGCTGCTCGATTTCCTTGACGACTACAAGGCCGGGCGCAACGACGAGGCCGAGACGTTTGGATGGATCGAGGGACGCAACCCTCCGATGCGATCGCTCGACCGGATGCGGACCAGGATGCCCGACCTGTACCAGGTGATGCAGGCGCAGCGGAACCTCTGGTGGGCCCGGAAGATCGAGGAGCTGCTGGCGGCGGGTGGTACGAGCTTCGTGGCCGTCGGCCAGCTTCATGTGCTGGGGCCGGACGGAATCCCGCATCAACTCGAGAAGATCGGGGTACAACCGGAGAAGCCGTGAGGTTCCAAGGAGGGTCGCATGCGTAAAATCACTGTCGGCGCGATGGTGTCCCTGGATGGCGTCATGCAGGCGCCGGGCGGACCGACCGAGGATCCGACCGGGGGGTTCAAGTTCGGCGGCTGGGTCATGCCGTACCATGATGAGGTATTCGGCGAGGAAGTGGACCGCCTCTTCGGCGGGAAGTCCGATCTCCTGCTGGGCCGCAAGACCTACGAGATCTTCGCCGCCTACTGGCCGTACTACGAGGAGGACGCTCCCCACGGCGGCATCGCGAAGCTCTTCAAGAACATCCGGAAGTACGTGGTGTCGCGTTCGGGCGAGGTCGACACCGGTTGGCAGGGATCGGTGCTCCTGCGCGGCGTCGACGAGGTGAAGCGCCTGCGGGGGGAAGACGGTCCCGGTCTTGTCACCCAGGGCAGCACCGAGCTGGTCCATGCCCTCCTCGCCGCCGACCTCGTCGACGCCATCACCACCTTCACCGTCCCGGTCGTGCTTGGAGGCGGCAAGAAGATGTTTGCCGACGGCTCGGCGCCGCACGCGTTCAAGCTGGCCCGCTCGCGTGTATCGACAACGGGCATCATGATCGGGCACTACGAGCGCGATGGCGAAGTCAGGATCGGCGATACGGCGGCGGAGTCACCCAGCAAGGCTGAAGTGGCCCGCCAGGAGCGCATGAAGCGCGAAGTTTGACGCGTCCCCGCCCGAAACGCGGTAGGTTAGACCGGATTCTTCGCGCTCCGGGAACCAAGCCATGATCGTTGAAGCTCAGACAACCATCAATGGTTCCAAGGAGGCCGTCTGGGCCGCCATCACCAACATCGAGCAGCTCGCGGAGACCATCAGCGGAATCGAGCGGATCGAAATCCTCGAGAGACCGACGAGCGGGCTGGTGGGACTGGGATGGCGGGAGACCCGGATGCTCCGGGGCAGGGCGGCGACCGTGGAAAAGCGGATCACGGAGGCCGCGGACAACCAGTTCTACAAAACCATCGCGGCCAGTGACGGTTTTGAGTTCCTGACCACACGACGAATCTCGGGGAGCAGCGGCGCCATGATCCTCTCCGAGACTCATGAGTTCAACCCGCGGGGTGGAGTGGCCAGGGTTCTGTCGGTCCTGATGGGGATCGTGTTCAAGGGCGTCATCAGGAAGGCTATCATTCAGGACCTGTATGACATCAAGGTCGCGGTCGAGCAGCCATGATCTCTCGACTAGGAGGCGAATTTCGCCTTGAGCCAGGTCATGGGCTCGGGGACCCCATCGGCCGAGCGTTGCCGCTCCTGGAAACTGTCGTTGAACATGTCGACGACGCTGCGGCCGAACCCCTGCTCCTCCTTCCACGCGGCACCGCGCTCGATCAACAGCTGAATCATTCGCCAGCTCGAGATGTGGGACATCCAGGCGTGATAGGCGGCCCACCCCACCGGTCCACTCTCGCGGTCCCGCAGCGTGACGTCGGCGCCGTGGTCGAGCAACAACTTCAAGGTCTCGAAGGCGGAATTGGAATTGTCGGAAAGCACGTTCCACCACGCGGGTCGGTCGCCTGAATCGATGCGATTCGGATCGGCGCCGGCCTCGAGCAGCATCCCGGTCAGCTCCGGATCGGGGATGGCCAGGACCAGGTTTCCGGAATTCTCTCCCGGCGTCAGGTCCGGCTTGGCGCCCGCGTCCAGCAGCGCCTGGACGATCTGCCTGGAGGCCGCGGAGCTGTCGGCGTTGACCAGCGCGAACCGGAGCAGGGTCTCGTCGTTGTAGACGATGTTGAGGTCCCCCGCGGCGGGAATCAGCCTCTTCGCCAGCGCGAGATCGTGGGCGTGAATGGCATGCGCGAGATCGCGCTGCGCCGGCTTCCTGAAGGCATCGTCACCGGCGAGACTGCGATCGAGGCCGCGGTTCTTGAGCGCGCTCACGACCGGACCCGCGGCAAGCTGCAGGAGCGGGACGCCCATCACGACGATGCCGAACAGCCTGGCGCCATCGGTCTTCCTGACCAGGACTGTGGCCGCGAGGACGATGAGAACGAGCGGTGGGATCGCGAGGAGCCACGCGCCGACTGGGCCTTCCGGGCCCCAGCCCCGGCTGCCTCGGGAGAGGACGTAGATCACGGCGACCGCGAACGCGCCCGACTCGAGTGCGAACAGTCCCCAGAATATCCGGGTGATCATGGGACCTCCGGAACCCCGTCGAACGCGAAGGCCGTCGCAAGGAGTGCGGGGACGTATCGAGGGTGGAGAATCATGGGATAGACAATAGTGCCGTCGTCGGACCCTCGTGAGCCGGGAGGATCGGGTTCGATGTCGGCGCCCCGGAGAGGATAGGTTTACAGTGGATTTTGGCCGAATCGATCAGCACTAAGCCGCAGGTTGGTGGAAATGTCCCGCGCTCCGAGGAGGAGCCCATGCTGCAATACTTCCGTGCCCCCGGTCTCGTCCTCTCGGCCGCGTCCCTGCTGGGCCTGGCTTCCTGCGACCGCGCCACCGACGGTGGTGGAGCGGGCAGCGGCTCGGCACCCGAGCCGCTGGCGGCCGACACGCCAAAGCAGACCGTCGAAGGCGCGACGTTCATCGCCCCCGCCGGTTGGACTTATTCGGTTCAGGGCCCGGCCACGATACTCGCGGCGCCGGAAGGCGACTCGCACATTGCGCTCGTCGACGTCCACGCCCCGAGTGCCGACTCTGCGGTGGCGCTCGCGTGGGCCGCGTACCTGCCCGCGCACACCTGGCCGCTCAAGCTGGTCACGCCCCAGCCCGACCAGGATGGCTGGACCGGCCGCCAGAGTTACGCCTACCAGACCTCACCCAACGAGAAGCGCGGTGTGAGCGCGCTCGCGCAGCGTTCCGGCGACATATGGACGGTGGTCATCTATGACATGGCCGACGGCACCGGCGAGAAGCGCGGGTCCGCGGTCGGGCTGATCTTCGACCGGTTGTGGCCCAAGGGGTACACTCGCGAGACCTTCGCGGGAAAGCAGGCCGCGACCCTCGACGCCACGCGTCTCGCCGCGCTCTCCGCGTTCACCGAGACGGCCATGCAGGAGCTCGGCGTCCCCGGTGTGGCGGTGGGGATCGTCCAGGGCGGCAAGGTCGTCTTCGCCGACGGGTTCGGCGTGCGCGAGCTGGGCAAGCCGGGGAAGCCCGACGCGAATACGATGTTCATGATCGCGTCGAACACCAAGGCCCTCACTACGCTGATGCTGGCCAAGCTCGTTGAGAAGAAGAAGTTCGATTGGAACACTCCGGTCACCACGCTGCTCCCTTCGTTCAAGCTCGGCGACAGCGCCACGACCCGGCAGGTGCTGGTGAAGCACCTGATCTGCGCCTGCACCGGACTCCCGCGCCAGGACCTCGAGTGGCTGTTCGAGTTCAAGAACGCCACGCCGGAGTCCGCCCTCAGGACGCTCGGTACGATGCAGCCCACCAGCAGGTTCGGCGAGCTGTTCCAGTACTCGAATCCGATGGCGGCGGCCGCCGGGTATTCGGGCGGTCACGTGGCCTTTCCCGATATGGAGCTGGGCGCCGCCTACGACCGCGCGATGCAGACCCTGGTCTTCGACCCGCTCGGCATGAAGGCCACGACGTTCGACTTCAAGAAGGCGCTGGCAGGCAATCACAGCTCCCCCCACGCGCCCGACATCGACGGGAAGCCCAGCGTCGCGACGATGGACATGAACTATTCCATCATCCATGTTCGTCCCGCTGGCGCCGCGTGGAGCAGCGTCGCCGACATGTTGAAGTACGTATCGATGGAGCTGGCGGAGGGAAAGCTTCCCGACGGCACCCAGTACATCGACCGGGAAACGCTCCTGGCGCGGCGCGCGCCACAAGTGCCGCTCGGCAAGGAAGCAACCTATGGCATGGGGCTCATGGTGGACACCCGCTACGGGACGCCCGTGGTGCACCATGGCGGAGACCTGGCCGGGTTCCACAGCGACATGATGTGGCTGCCGGAGCACAACGTGGGCGCGGTGGTGCTCACCAACGGCAACCCGGGCTGGACCATACGCGACGTCTTCCAGCGGAAACTCCTGGAGGTGCTCTTCGACGGCCGGAATGAGGCCGACGAAGATGTGGCCTCGCAGGCGAAGAGCTGGCACGCCCAGCTCGCCGCCGACCGGAAGCTCCTGACTGTCCCGGCCGATCCCGCCGAGTCCGCGCAGCTCGCGGCGAGCTTCCAGAGCGACGCCCTGGGCAGCCTCGACATCCG
>DATEOL010000250.1:0-5517 GCA_035274025.1 Gemmatimonadales bacterium
TTCGCCGGAGCCGCAGCCTTCACCGGCTTCTTGACCGGGGGCTTGGCTGCCGGGACCGGCCGCACGGGATGATGATGAACTGGCCGATGTACCACCGGTGCTGCCCGGGGCTTGGGGGGTGGAGGGGGCGGAAGGATTCCCGCCATGGCCTGCTTCGCTTCCAGCAGGATGCGATCGCCCTCTTCGGCTGCCATCAGGTTCCTGCGGACGGCGAACTTGAGAAGCTCGTCGACGTCCGCGGGGTTGAACGTCCCTTGACCCGATGCCGCCTTGACCAATGACACAATCGCGTCAGCGACAGGACTCCGGAGCACCTTGGCGATGCCGGGGAGCGTCTCGAGCAGGTTCGAAAGCTGGGTTCCAGCGAGGTCCGTCACAGCAATCCTTCTCCAGTTGGTGATGCCACCGGAAGCCAGTGGCGACAGCGGCGGCAAGACTAACCCGTCATGCCCCCAGCCGCAAGGAAGGTGTTTTGGATTCGCGTAGTAGCTATAGCTGCCACCGAAGAAATACCGACAGGCCAGCACCCCGGATCGAATGGCCAAAGCCGGGGTCAGGCTCCTCCAGCCGTCCGATTCCGATCTTGCCGACCGGTATGAGGGTGTAGCGTGAGGACAGCCGGATCCGGGTGGCGAGGCTCATCTCGAGGAGCACCGCGTTTCCCACGATCGGATTCGCGAACCTGAGCTCCGCACCAGGCTCGAGGTTGAAGGTGGGTCCCATCGGTATGCGGGTCGCTATTCCCGCCGCGAAGAGATTGTCCCGGTTCGGCACGCTGGTGCCCGCCGAGTCACCCGAGGTCCGAAAGAAGTCCCACACATAGCCGGTTACCAGCGCGGACCGGATGAGGGTGGTATAGGACACTTCACTGATCAGTCGCTTTCCGGGGCGGTACACTCCGGTTGCCCCGGAACCATTGGCGAACTCATCGTCGCTGAAGGTGCTGAAGGTGAGCCCGATGGCGAGTTTCCCGTTCCCCACCAGGTGATCGGCACCGAAGCGAACCCGACCCTCGAGTCCCGACTTGTAAGTGAAGCTGCCGTCGGCGTCTTCGAACGGGGTGAACTCGTCGGAGATTCGCGCACTGCCGGCGAGGCCGAGATTCCACGAGCCAGCGCGAAATGCTGCGGCGGCACCCAGCGTCGCCGACGCGCCGCTGCCGTAGGCGTTCACCGGGAACGCGAGAAAGCTCGACGACGCCGCGCTCAGCACCGCGTAGTCCGCGGCGCTGAGCTTCTGGGCACCGGTGGGCAGGTTCACCATCGCGGTGAGGACGAGCGCATCACTGCCGAGCACGTACGCCGCACGGATCTGGGTGTCGGTGAGGCCCGTCACCGTCTCGCGCGCGCCATCGAGCCGGGTAAGCGAGGTGGCGGCGAGCCACGCCCCCGCATCGACCGTCACGCGCCCGATCGGAAAGACCACGGCGAGGGGAACCGCAAACTGTCCCAGTGACTTGACGCCCAGATCCTGGCCAAAGCGATAGTAGCGGGCTTCGACGCCCGTGCTGATGGCGCCTGGCTCGGGGACGTACTGGGCGAACGCCGGTCTTGCCAGGGCGAGGGAAGCGAGCGCCAGCGCCCGCGCCGTGGCGGTGCGGCTCATGGACGCGGGATGACGATGATCAGCTCGCCGATGATGGCGATGCGGCTTGGGTTGTCCTGCCCCAGGGCTTCGGGAAGGCGCGGGTTGCTGACGGGAAGTCGAGTGCGGCGGTCCACCTCGCCACCGGTACTCGGATTGATGACGGCAATCGCGGTCATGAGAGAGGCCGTACGGGCGGCGAGCTCAGTGGGCGCCACGGCCGAGGCGACTCGGGTCAGCGAGCCCGGATTGCTGAGCGGAGTGCGGGCCTCCGCTTCGGCCCCACGGCTCGCCGCAAGAAACGCCTGAAGGTCCTGGGCCGGGCGCTCGGTGATGGCACGAAGCTCCGCGGGGGTCACGCCCACGCCGAACTGCTGGAGCAGGCCGAGGACCACGGTCTTTTCGACGCTGAAGAGCCGCTCGAGCTTGTCCCCCGCGCTCATGGTCGCCTCCGAGGTCCCATCCGCGGTCCGCAGGATCGTCGCCTCCAGCCGTACGCCATCGCGCGTCTGCCGGACCAGGCCCTGCACCACTCGCTCGGCACGCAGCAATCGTCCGGCCCGCGCGGCGGTCCGGGGATCGACATGTCCCCCGCTCGCGAGCTCCAGCTCGTCGAGCAGTACCTGGACCCGCTCGCGCTCGACCAGCTTGAGCGACGAAATCTTGGAGAGATCGGTCACCACCAGCTGCGCGACACCGTACCCCAGGGGCCTCAGGGATTCATCGGACCCGACATACGCCCAGGGCATGACCGCGATAGTGCCGGGCTCCGGCGGGGTTGCGGTCAGCGTCGACTCACGCGCGATCGCCTGGCGGGCCTCATAGCGAAGGCGGGCGCGTCCGAGATCGGTCAGCCTCCGGTCGAGCTCCCGATGCTGGGTCGGGGTCCTGGAAAGGGAGCCGGCGGCGCGATAGTAGCCTTCGGCGTCGTCGAAGTGACCGGTCGCCTCGTTGGTAAGGCCGAGGTAGACCGCGGCCACGAAGCTCGGCTTCACCTGGAACGACTCGGTGAGCGTCTGCTGCGCGCGCGACCAGTCCTGCCCCTCGTAAAAACGGATGCCGATCCGGTTGAGGACTTCGTGATCGTTGGGAAATTTTGCCCGCTCGGTCTCCAGGGAAGCAATCTCGGCGGGCGTGACGAGCGCAGGCTGGGTATTGCCGGAGCATGCCGCGAGCAGGATGAGACCGAGGAGACGAGGCCGCATGATCGTGCGAGGCTTCTTGAGGTGACTCTGGAGGCGCAATCTAGGCCGAAGCCTCGGCTTGGCGCTACAGGGCGGCGCCCCTAGCTTCTCCCCGCGATGCCGCCCCCCGCCCCGGCCCCAACGGCCTCTCCCGCCCGGATGATCGGGGTGCTGCTGGCGGACGTCACCTGCTTTGCCATCGTCATGCCGCTCCTGGCGAGCTACGCATCGGCTCGCCATGCCAGTCCCACGGCCATCGGCATCCTGGTGGCGAGCTACTCAGCCATGCATTTCCTCCTCGCTCCTTTCTGGGGGAGGCTTTCCGACCGGATCGGGCGGCGCCCTGTGCTGCTGGTCGGGCTCGCCGGAACGCTGGTTTCCTCGCTGATGTTTGCGCTGGCGGGGAACTACGCGCTCCTGCTGTGCTCGCGCGTGGTCGCGGGTGGTTTTGGCGCCACCCTCAACGTCTCGCAGGCCTACGTGGCGGACCAGTCTCCACCGGATCAGCGCACCCGCGTCATGGGACTGGTCGGCGCGGCGTTCGGGTTCGGGTTCATCTTCGGTCCCATGATCGGTGGCATCGCTTCGCATTTTGGCGATGCGGTACCGGGAATCGTCGCGACGGGACTCGCGGTGGTGAACCTGCTGCTCGCGCTCCGGTTCGTGCCCGAGCCGACGCAGCACCGGGACGCGTTCACGGCGAAGACCGTGCCGGTGGGATGGAAGCCGTTCGCGGTCCCGCTCATGGCCGCGGTCTGCTCGACGCTCGCGTTCACGGTTCTCTACGTGGTACTTCCGCTGGTGACCGAGCGCTCGCTGGGATACGACCGGCGAACCGTGAGCTACCTGTTCGCGCTCACGGGACTCATGACGGCGATCATCCAGGGCGGCGTGGTGGGAAGGCTGGCCCAGCGACTGGGTGAAGGACGGGTGCTGGTGCTCGGCGGCGGGCTGATGGCGGCGGGACTCGCGGGACTGGCGATCGCCGTGGGCGAGGGCGGGCCGATGCTCGTGGTGTCACTGGCGGTGATCGGCGCGGGATTCGGTCTCGCGGGCCCGGCGGAGACGGGCTACGTCTCGCGCATCGCTTCGGCCACGCTCCAGGGCCGGGCGCTGGGAAGGCTGCAAAGCGCGAATGCGCTGGCGAGAGTCGTGGGACCGATTGCTGCTGGTGTCGCGATGGGAATCGGGCCGGGGGCTGCGTTCCTGGGCGCTTCGATTGCTGGGTTGATTGCGGGGGTCCTCGGTCTCGGTTTTCGAGAAACGCCAGGTTCGCGGAAGTAGGCGGAGGTTCGAGCACTCCGGGTTGGTTCGGCGTTCTAGGACCAGGGGAACGCAGATTACGCAGATAACTAAACGCCAATTACTCACGCCCGCCCTGCAGGACGCCCCGCGGAAAAGGATCTCGACTGGTCGACACTTCCTTTTTTGTTGAAAGCATGCGAGGAAAGATCACTTTGCCGGGCGAGCGGGGCTTTCCCCGCATGTTTTCACAAGAAAAAGAAACACCAATTGACCAAGAGCTGTTCCCGCGTGGCGTCCTTCAGAGCGGGCGTGAGTAATTGGCGGTTAATAATCTGCGTAATCTGCGTTCCCCTGGTCCTAGAACGCCGAACCAACCCGGAGTGCTCGAACAGAAAAGGGGAACAGGTGCTCGCCCTGTTCCCCCTCATGCTCTTACCGCTCAGCTATCGTGGCAGCGCGAAAATCCGGGCCCAGCGTATGGCAGTGAAAAACGGGAGCGGTCTCCAGCTGGTGGCGTCGTAGCTGTAGTACACGATCAGGGGACGGCCGCGAACATTCTCCCGCGGCAGGAATCCCCAGTAACGCCCGTCGTACGAGTCGTCCCGGTTGTCGCCCATCATGAAGTAGTGGCCGCTGGGAACGACGATCGGCCCCCAGTCCTGGAGGTCGGGATTGTACGTCGCGGCGTTGCTACCGGCGAAATACTTGAGCTGCCACTCGCGCATCTTCGCGCGATGGAAGGAATCGGCGAACGCGCTCGGGTTGTCGTGCCGAGCCCACGGCTCATCGACGCTGGACCCGTTCCGCCAGAGCTGGCCGCTCTTCATCGCGAGGGTGTCGCCGGGCATCCCGACCAGGCGCTTCACGACCTTGAGGCCCTCTTCCTCGACCGAGTCGAACACCACGACGTCATCCCGGCGGGGCTCGCGCACGGCGGGGAGCCGCTTGTGAAGGAGCGGGACCTCGGCGCCGTAGAGCAGCTTGTTGACGAAGAGGAAGTCGCCGATGAGCAGGGTGTTCTCCATGCTCCCGGACGGAATGCGGAACGCCTCGATCAGGAAGGTGCGCAGGAAGAACCATACCACCAGGGCGAAGGCAATCGACTTGGCCCAATCCCAGAGCCAGTGAATGAATCCGCGCTTCTGTTCTTGTTCTTTTTCCGCCATGTCTCTGCTTTCGTTCAGTCGACCCAGTCGGCGATGAACAGGTTGGTCTCGCCCGGGCTCTTCGGATTACGGTTGGAGGCCCAGACCAGTTTCTTGCCGTCCGGGCTCCACATCGGGAAGCTGTCAAAATCCGGGTGGGTGGTCACCTGCTCGAGCCCCGACCCATCCTCGTTAATGATATAGAGATCGAACGCCCCGCTCCTCGGATTCTTGTAGTTGGACGAAAAAATGATCCGGCGTCCGTCCGGGTGATAAAACGGAGCGAAATTCGCGCCGCCCAGCCTGGTGACCTGCCGGGCATTGCTCCCGTCGGCATCCGCGACGAACACCTCGGTCCG
>DATEOL010000251.1:0-4274 GCA_035274025.1 Gemmatimonadales bacterium
TCTTGATGGTCATGGGCATCTCAGAACGTGAGGTTGAGCCGGAACGTGAAGTAGCTCGGCGGCGGCGCGGTCTGGAAATCACTCTGGTTCCCCGACAGCGCGCTGAAGTAGCCCGACTCGGGGTCGATGCCGGTGTAATCCGTGATCACGCCGAGATTGCGGCCGCCGATCGTGAGCGCCGCGCGCTGCGCCTTGATGGCGCGCGCCCAGCGGTCCGGCATGGTCCAGGTCGCCGAGACCTCCCGGAAGCGGAAGAACGAGGCGTCCTCGATGAACCCGTACACCGTGCGGCTGGCATGCTGCCGCGCCGCGACGGCCCGGGCCTGCTCCCAGAGCGGCGCCGTCGGGTCGACGTTGCCACGGCAGTTGATGCGGGTATCGCAGCGGATCCGCTCGGTATTGTTGTAGAGCTTGTACCCTCCCTTGTAATCCATGTTGGCCTGGATCCGGACCTTCCGGTTGAACAGGTCGAAGCCGGAGAACACCGTGAGCTCGTTGCGCGGTTGCGGATAGCCCGCGAATACCGTGTCATTCGACACATTGAGCTCGGAGAGCGCGATGATCCCGTCCCCGTTCGCGTCTTCATAGGTGTAGGGGCGCACCCAGTAGCCGTTGATCGGGTAGCCCAGCTTGGTCGACTGCACCGACCCGATGATCGGCGGGGTGCCGCCCAGGTCGGCGACCTTGTCGGTCGCGGTCGCCCATCCCAGGGTGATGTCCCAGCCGAAAGAGGACGTGTTGAGGATGGTGGCGTTCACCACCGCCTCGATGCCCTTCACGTTCACCCGGCCGAGGTTTTCGAAGCGCGCGCTGGCCGAACCCAGGGAGGGGGGCAGCAGGCGGTTCACCAGGGCGTCGTTCGCGTTCTTGTCGTAATAGGTGAACTCGAGGTTGAACCGGTTGGCGAAGAACGAGGCGTCGAAGCCCAGCTCGAGTTCGGTCGTGCGCTCGGGCTTGAGCGCCACGTTGCCGACGGCGGAGTCGATGACCGATGGCGTGTCGAGTCCCTCGACGCTCGAGGTGGACGGCGCGTAGAACGGGATCGCGTCGTTCGGCCCCGGCTGCCGTCCCGACGCGCCGTAGGCGCCGCGGAGCCGCAGGTTCGACAGCACGCTGCCCTTCGGGAAGAAGCCCTCGTCGCTGATCACCCACGAGAGCGCGGCCTTGGGGTAGTACACCCGGTCGAAGTTCCGGCCGAAGGCGTTGTTCTTGTCGCTCCGGACCGCGAGCGTCAGAAAGACGTTGTCGCGCCACCCGAACCACTGCTCCGCGAAGTAGCCCAGGGTGGCGGTCTCGATGGTGGACTCATCGGCCGCCGGCGTCGCGCCCGCGGTCACGGTCGTGGCACCGGGCGGCAGGTCGTATGAGAACGCGCCGTTCCGGGCGAACCGTTCCTTGACGTATTGGGTGCCGAGCGTGGTCCGGGCGCGCAGGTTGCTGGCAAGGGTGTAGTTGCCCGCAGCGCTCACGTCGCCGGTGTAGACCCAGTTGGTGGTCCGGTCGTTCTGCTTGAAGCCCGACTGGTAGGCGAAGTCACCCACGAAGGGCACGCACTCGTCGCGACGGCAGAGGTCGGAATCCTCCCGGCTCGCGAAGTCGAGCCCCAGCACGCCGCGGAAGTTGAGCCACGACGCGGGGCGCCAGTTCGTGGTGCCCGACATGATCGTCCGGTTGATGTCCTGCTGCACCGTCTCGGCCATGAAGTCGTCGGGGGAGAAGCGGCGCCAGCCGAACATCTCCCGCGCGCCATCGCCGGGGTTCACGATGTTGTTGCGATGGCCCGGCCCGCCCAGCGCGTTCGACATGAGGCCGGTGGTGTTGTTATCGGTCTGCGGCAGCCGCTGCGAGCTGGAGACGAAGCCGCCGTTGATCGCGACATCGAGCTTGTCGGAGAGGTTCGCGTTCAGGTTGCCGCGCAGGTTGGTGCGGGTGAGCGCGTTGGGGTACTCCTGCTTCTCCGGGACTTCACTGATGTTGCGGTCGCTCATGAGCCGGGTGCGGAAGACTTCGGGCATCCGGGTGGTACCGGTCTCGTCTTCCCACTCCGCCGACAGGTAGTACTGCGCCACGTCGGACCCGCCACCCACCTGGAGGCCGTACTGCTGCCGGCGTCCGGTGCTGTTGGGCGACGAGGTCGGGTCCTGGAAGAGGTTGAAGCTCGAGACCGAGTCCTGGGTGCAGGTCGCGGCGAGGACCTGGCTCAGGAGACACTGGGTGGCGTTCGAGATCGTCGACAGGTCGCGCCAGCCCCGATAGGCCGTGGGGTAGTCGTTGTTGTCCTCGATGAACCCCTGTTCGACGTACGCGTTCCAGACCGGCTTGCCCGCCTTGCCCCGCTTGGTCTTGATGACGATGACGCCATTGGCGGCGTCGGTGCCGTAGAGGGTGGCGGCCGACGGGCCCCGCACCACGTCGATCGACTCGATGTCGTCCGGGTTGAGGTCGTTCACCCGCGAGGGCGTGGAGCCGCCGATGCCGATGGAGCTCGAGTTGACGTCGCTCCAGACCCGCACCCCGTCCACCACGTAGATCGGGTTGTTGGAGAGCGAGATCGAGCTGTTGCCGCGAATCCGCACCCGGCTTCCCGCGCCGGTGATCTGCCCCGGCAGCACCGAGACGCCGGGAGCGCGCGCCGCGAGCAGGTCGCCCATGTTGGACACCGGCGAAGTGCGCGCCAGCTCCGACACGTCGACCGTCGACACCGCGTTGCCTACTTCCCGTTTCGATTGTTCCCCCGTCGCGGTGACGATGAACTCGTCGAGGGAGTAGGGCGCGAGGGCGAGCGAGAAGTCCGATGTGACCGGCGTCGCGGGATCCACCGTGACGACCTGGGTGACGGCTGCGTAGCCCAGCGCCACGACCCGCACCGACGCCTGACCCCCAGGAACGCCGCTCAGCCGGTAGCGGCCGTCGGCGTTGGTGCTGGTGATCAGGCTCGTCCCCATGACGTGCACCCGGGCGGCGACGAGCGGCGAGCCGGACAGCCGGTCGGTTACACGGCCGGTGACGGTGCCCGACTGGGCCGCCGCGGGCACCGAGAGGAAGCCGGCGAGGAGGCCGGCGTAAACGAATGGACGGAACATGCGAAAACACTCCGGGGTGACGGCGATACCGTCGAACATCCGGAGTGCCGAGCAAGCCGTCTTGAAGGAAGTTGCGGAGGGTGAGTCCGTTCTTAGTCGCGGACCAGCCGCAGTTAGCGCGCGGTGTTCGACCGAAACCATGCGGGAAATGCCGCCGTCTCTCTTGTATGGCTTCTCCCGCGCGCGTGATGACCGAAGGTGTGAACGAAGCGTCGCTCACCTGGGCCCCGGAGTTCGGCGGCCTCGAGCTGCTGCGCGCGTCATATCACTCACATCGCTTTCCGTTGCATGCCCATGAAACGTTCGCGATCGCCATGCATACCCGCGGCGCGGCGCGCACCTGGTATCGCGGCGGCACCTGGCTGCTTCCCGCGGGGACCGTCGCGGTCTACGCGCCGGGCGAGGTGCACAGTGGCGAGCCCGCCGGCGACCAGGGCTGGTGCTACCGGATGTTCTACCCGCCCGCCGACCTCATGCAGGCGGTGGGCTGGCGCGCCGGCCATGTGCTGTCGAACAGCGGGACGGGCCCGGTGCTGCACGACCAGATCCTCTGCTGCCGGTTGCTGCTCGCCCATCGCGTCTTCGAGATCTCCCGCTCACCGATCAGGCGCGAGTCGGCCCTGCTTGACGCGCTGGGTCTCCTGGTCTCCCGCATCGTGCCGCGGGGCCGCGATCCGCTTCCCGACTCGCATCGCGCGGTCGGTCTGGTCCGGGACTACTTCGAAGCCCACTACGGCGGCCCGGTGCGACTGAGTGACGTGTCACAGGCCTCTGGCCTTTCCCCCTTCCACCTGGTCCGCGTCTTCCGTCTCGCCACCGGCCTCACGCCACATGCGTACCTCGACCAGCTCCGGGTGCGTCACGCGCGCGAGCTGTTGCGGAACGGTGCTGCCCCGGCAGATGTCGCGCTAAGAACGGGATACGCCGATCAGAGTCATCTCACCCGGCATTTCCGCCGTCTCGTCGGCGTCACACCGGGCCAGTACGCGCGGAGCTGCGCGGTCGCGCGGCTAAGCACCGCGTAACGCGGAGAAGAGCACAGCGCACGGAGCACAGAGCACGGAGCACGGAGCACGGAGCGCAGAGCACAGAGCACAGAGCACAGAAAACCAGGAAGGATCGCGGAACTGTCTCGGTCTATACTGTGCTCTGTGCTCCGTGCGCTGTGCTCTTCTCGCCCTGCAGAGATCT
>DATEOL010000252.1:0-3331 GCA_035274025.1 Gemmatimonadales bacterium
AAAATGGTCCTGCGACGCGCGAATCGCGCGGTTGAAACGCTCGATATGCCCTACCTGCAGCTGCACGCCCTTGCGCGATGCCATGTCGATCAGGGCGTCGGCTTCCTCCAGGCTGACCGCGAGGGGCTTCTCCATCAGCACGGGGATACCGGCCTCGAGGGCGCGGAGTCCCACCTCGGCGTGCGCCGGCGTGGCGACCGCGATCGAGACCGCTTCGACGCGACCGAGCAGCCCGTCCAGGTCGTCGAAGGCGCGAGTCCCGACTTCCGCGGCGACAGCGCTGGCACGCTCCTGATCGAGATCGTAGACACCAATGAGCTCGACACCGTGAAAGGTCGCGAGGTGCCTTGCGTGGTGACGGCCGAGTGAGCCCACGCCGATGACACCCACCGGCAGGGGCGCGGTCATGCCGGAATGCCGCGCGAGGAGGACGCCACGAACTCGAGGAGCAGGTCAACTTCGGGCAGCGAGGGCAATTCCTGGCGGGCGCGTTCCTGGGCCTGCGAGAGGTTGAGATCGGAGTTGAAGAACAGGCGATACGCCCGCTTGAGCGCCGACACGGTCTCCGACGGGTAGCTGGCGCGGCGGAGTCCGACGCTGTTGAGGCCGTAGAGCTCGACCGGATTTCCCACCGCCTTCACGAAGGGCGGGATGTCCTGGTTGACGCGGCTGCAGCCGCCGATGAACGCCATCGCCCCGATGGTGACGAACTGGTGCACCGCGACGAGCCCGGAGAGGATCGCGCCATCGTGCACGGTGACGTGGCCGGCCAGCTGGGTGCCGTTCGCGATGATGACGCCGTTCCCGACGTGACAGTCATGGGCGAGGTGCACGTAGCTCATGACGAAGCAGCGCGCCCCGATCGAGGTGCAGCCGGAGGCCGCCGTCCCGCGGTTGATCGTGGCATACTCCCGGATCCGGCTGCCTTCGCCGACTTCGACCCAGGTCTCCTCGCCACCGAACTTGAGGTCCTGCGGCTCGCCGCCCAGCACGCTTCCGATCCCGACCTGGACCCCGGCGCCGAGGCGCACGTTCCGCTCCAGCGTCGCGCGGGCCATGACGTGGCAGCCGTCGCCGATGATCACGCTGGGCCCGATGATGGCGAACGGCCCGACCTCCACGTCGCGGCCCAGCGAGGCGCCGGGATCCACGATGGCCGTGGGATGGATGCGCGCGCTCATCGGTCCACCACGCGCGCCATGAATTCCGCCTCGGCGACGAGGTTGCCATCGACGTAGGCCGTGCCGCGCATCCGGCAGGTGCGGCCGCGGTGCTGGATCATCTCCAGCTCGGTCCGGAGCTGATCGCCCGGCACGACGGGACGGCGGAACTTCACGTTGTCGATCGACATGAAGTACACGACCTTGTTCTGCGGATCGTCCACCGCGCCCATCAGGAGGAAGCCCCCCACCTGCGCCATGGCCTCGATGATGAGGACGCCGGGCATGATCGGATGGCCGGGAAAGTGGCCCTGGAAGAAGGGCTCGTTGATCGTCACGTTCTTGATCCCGATGACCCGCTGATTGCCCTGGACCTCGACGATCCGGTCCACCAGCAGGAGCGGATAGCGGTGCGGCATGATCTCCAGGATCTTGCCGATGTCGAGCGCCACGCTGTTCCAACGCCCGGCCCGTGAAATCGCCCGGGCGAGGCTGACGTTGCCCTTGTGGCTCGGCCGGTTGGCGATGACATGCGCCCGCACCTTGCCGCCGGCCAGGGCCAGGTCACCCACGATGTCCCCTGCCTTGTGGCGCACGAATTCATCGTGCCAGCGGAGGGTCGTGTCAATCACCGCGGAATCGGTGAGGGCCACGGCGGAGGCGGTCGAGGCGCCCCGGAGAAGGCCCTGCGCCCGGAGCGCGTCCACCTCGTGGGTGAAGCCGAACGTGCGCGCCGGCGCCAGCTCGCGGCGGAAATCGGCGGGCGTGATGTCGTAGGTGCCGGCCTGCCGGCCGATGAGCGGATGGTCCCATTCGATCGTCGCGGTGATGCGAAGGGTCCGGGCGGGCGCCACGACGTAGCTCGCGTCTCCCTCGACCAGCGTGAACGCCGACGGCACGTCGATCAGGGTCGGATCCCCTTCCTGCTCCGTGAATCCGGCTTCCTCCAGGAGATCGAGCCACGGCAGGAAGGAACCGTCGAGGATCGGCGGCTCGGGTCCGTCGAGCTCGACCACCAGGTCGTCGAGGCCGGTGGCCACCACGGCGGCGAGCACGTGCTCGACCGTGTGGATGGTCGAATCACCGTGGCCGATCGCGGTGCGACGCTCGGTCGCCTCCACTTCCTCGACCCGGGCGGGGATTTCGGGACAGGATGGCAGGTCCCGGCGGCGGAAGATGATTCCGGCGGCGGAGCGTCCCGGCGTGCACGTCACGGTCGTCACCACCCCGGTGTGGAGTCCGATACCCTGGATCGAGACCGCGCGAGCGAGAGTGCGTCTAGGCATGGGTCTTTCGTTCGCGCACGAGGGCTTCCATTTCCTTCGCAATGGGAGCGAGACGATAAAGGACGGCATGGGAGCGGAGCCACTCGCGGTGCGGACGCGCGGGTGATCCGCCGTAGTCCGCGCCCCCGGGGAGATCGTGTCCGACGCCGGATTGCGCGGCGATCCGCGCGCCGTCCCCGATGGTGAGATGACCGACCACCCCGACCTGGCCGGCGAGCACGACGCCATCACCGATGCGCGCGCTGCCCGCGATGCCGACCTGGGACATCACCATGCAGTGCCGGCCCAGCTTCACGTTGTGGGCGATCTGCACCAGGTTGTCGATCCGGGTTCCGTCACCGATCACGGTGTCGTCCACGCTGCCCCGGTCGATGCAGGTGTTCGACCCGATGTCCACGTCATCCCCGATGACGCAGCGCCCGGCATGCGGCAGCCGTTCGAGGCCGCCCGGGCCGGGCGCGTATCCGAAGCCGGTGCCACCGAGCACGGCGCCCGCCTTGATGCGGGCCCGTTTCCCGATGCTGGTTCCCCTGCAGCAGACGACCCCAGGTCCGAGCACGCTCTCCTCACCGATCGTAACGCCCTCTTCGAGCACCACCCCTGCCCCGATCACCACCCGGTCACCCAGCCGGACCGCGGCACCCAGGACCGCGTGGGGACCGACGCAGACATTCTGCCCCAGGACGACCCCGTGCGCCAACCGGGCGGTCGAATCTACTCCGGGGACCGGCTCAGGCTCCGGGTACAGGCTGGCCTGGACCCGTCCCAGCGCGCGGGCCGGGTCCCCGACCAGGATCCGGGTCGAGGGACCGCCGCTCACCTCCGCGAGATCTTCCGCCACCAGGACGCACCCCGCCCGGGAGGCGCGGAACGCGTCGAGATAGC
>DATEOL010000253.1:0-3399 GCA_035274025.1 Gemmatimonadales bacterium
AACCGACTGGCACCATCGCCCCATTTGAATTCCGGATTCCGGGGGACATCTCGTCCGCGGCATTCCTGCTCGCGGCCGCGGTGCTGGCTGACTCGGGCGAAATCCGGCTGACCGATGTCGGCGTGAATCCGACCCGCGACGGAATCCTCCGCATTTTCGAGCGCATGGGCGCTGTAGTGAAGCGCGAGCACGAGCGCGAATGGCTGGGCGAGCCGGTCGCCGACCTGATTGCCGGCCCCGCGCGCATCCGTGCATGCACCGTCGAAGCGAGCGAGATTCCCTCGCTCATCGACGAGATCCCGATACTGGCCGTCCTCGCTTCCCGGGCCGAGGGGACGTCGACCTTTCATGACGTGGGCGAGCTGCGGGTGAAGGAAAGTGATCGCCTGAGCCTCATCGCGAAGAACCTTCAGTCCCTCGGCGTCAACGCAGTCGCCGAAGGCGATGATCTCTTCGTGACTGGAACCGACAAGCCACCGCGAGGGAAGGTGATCACCGAAGGCGACCACCGAATTGCGATGGCGTTTTTAGTGCTTGCCAGGGTGAAGGGCGCGAGAATCACGATCGACAATCCGGAGTGTGCCGAAGTGAGCTTCCCGAACTTTGACGAAACGCTGTCCCGTCTCACGTCTCACCGCTCACGTCTCACGTGACGGTAGTCGCAATTGACGGTCCGGCAGCCTCCGGCAAGTCATCCACCGCGAACGAAGTCGCCCGGCGGATCGGCTTCCTCCACGTCGACTCCGGCGCGCTCTATCGCGCCCTCACGCTCGTCGCGCTCGACCTGGGTGACGACGCGACCGCCGAGCGGATCATTCGCGCGGCCGAGCTGCGTGACGTGCGGCTGCGGGTCGAGGGCCCAAGGCTCTGGGTGTTGCTGGAAGGCGGCGACGCCGAGCCCCGCATCCGCTCTCCCGAGGTGACCGCGCGCGTCTCTCCCGTCTCGGCGATGCCCGCGGTGCGCGAGTGGGTGAACAAGCGACTGCGCGACCTGGCCGCGAACGGCGGGTCGCTGGTGCTCGACGGCCGCGACATCGGTACTGCCGTCTTTCCCGACGCGGCCATCAAGGTCTACCTCGACGCATCGCCCGAGACTCGCGCGAAGCGGCGGCTCGAGCAGCACGGTCGGCGCGTCGACCCGGAGACACTGGCCGCGGAGACCGCGCGGATCGCCGCGCGCGACCAGGCCGACTCGACCCGCGCCGTCGCCCCGCTCAAGGCGGCGGACGATGCGATTCATATCGACAGTGGGGGCCTCACCTTTGAAGAGCAGGTGGGGCAAATCGTGGACCTGGTGAGACGCGGGACGTAAGGACGGGAGGACGGGAGGAGGTAAGCACGTAGGACCATAGGACTATAGGACCTTGGGACGTAGCATCCAGGGAGCGGTAGCCATAGTTGCGGGGTAGTATTGAGTATGGAGAAGTCCGACGACTCTGGCGAGCACCATCCCGACCTTTCCGGTAGCGGTACGCTCGGAGCCCTCGGCGATCCCGAGCCCCACACCCCGTTTCCGGTCGTCGGTATCGGAGCGTCGGCCGGTGGCCTGGAAGCCTTCACCCAGGTCCTGACCCACCTGCGCTCCGACACCGGCATGGCCTTCGTGCTGGTGCAGCATCTCGACCCCCACCATGAGAGCCGGCTCGCCGAGATTCTGGGCAGGTCGACCTCGATGCCGATCAAGGAAGCAAAACATGGCGAGCGGGTTGAGCCGAATCACGTCTACGTGATCCCCCCGAACGCCAGCCTTTCGCTGGCCAGCGGCATCCTTCACCTGGTCCCCAGAGGGGACTCCCGGAAGCCGCACCTTCCGATCGACTACCTGTTCCGGTCGATGGCGGAGGACCAGGGCAGCCGAGCCATCGGGGTCGTGCTTTCGGGCACTGGCTCCGACGGAACCCAGGGCGCGTGCGAAATCAAGGCGGTGGGGGGGATCACGTTTGCCCAGGACGAGCGGAGCGCGACCCACAGCGGGATGCCGAGGGCAGCCCAGGACAGCGGATGCATCGACTTCGTGCTGGCGCCGGCTGAGATCGGCATCCGCCTGGGTGAGGTCGGCGAGCATCCCTACCTCGCTCCTGCCGCCGTCGAACCCGAAGGGGATCCCACCGCCGACGAGACCTATCAGAAGATCCTTGCCGCTATCCGGGTCGTCACCAATGTCGACTTCAGCCTCTATCGGGACACGACGATCAAGCGACGGATCGTGCGGCGCATGGCGTTGCATTCCCAGAAGTCGCTGACCGAGTACGCCCGGCGGCTGACCAGCGATCGGGCCGAGGTCGTGGCCCTGTACCACGACCTCCTGATCAATGTCACCAGCTTCTTCCGCGACCCGGAGATGTTCGAGTCGCTCAAGGACAAGGTGTTCCCCGAGCTGATCCGGCAGAAGGCGCCGGGTGACCCGATCCGGCTCTGGGTTCCGGGCTGTTCGACCGGGCAGGAGGCCTACTCGCTCGCGATGGCCCTGATCGAGTTCTGCGACGTTCTCCCGGTGCGGCCGCCGATTCAGATCTTCGCGACCGACCTCTCCGACCAGCCTGCGCTCGACAAGGCGCGGGCCGGCGTGTTTCCCGAAGGGATCGAGCTCGAGGTCTCGCCGGAGCGCCTCCGGCGCTTCTTCCGCGGCGAAGACCACATCTACCGGATCGACAAGGGCATCCGCGACCTCTGCGTCTTTGCCCGGCACAACGTGACGACCGACCCGCCGTTCTCGCACCTGGACCTGATCAGCTGCCGGAACGTGCTGATTTATCTCACGACGCCGCTGCAGAAGCGCATCCTGCCGACCTTCCATTATGCGCTCAACGCGAGCGGTTTCCTCGTGCTGGGCACGGCAGAGACAGTAGGTGAGCACACCGACCTGTTTGAGCTCAAGGACCGGACCCACCGGATCTACGCCAAGAAGGCGACGGCGGTGCGCCATCCGGTCTTCTTCCCCGCGCTCGACTTCCGGAGCGGCGCGCTGACGGGCCGCCGGGCCCGGCCGCCCGGTCCGACGACGATCGACTTTCAGAAAGAAGCCGACCGTATCCTGCTCGGGCGATTCGCGCCTCCCGGGGTCCTGATCGACGAGGACTTCAATATCCTCCAGTTCCGTGGGCGGACCGACCGCTTCCTCGAGGTGCCGCCAGGCGAACCCACGACAAACCTGCTGCAGATGGCGCGTGAAGGGCTCTTTCTCGAGCTGAGGAGCGCGCTCATGGAAGCCAAGAAAGGCACCGAGGTGGTGCGGCGCGACGGGATCCGGGTCCGCAGCGATGGTGCCATCCAGCTGGTCAACCTCGAAATCATTCCGGTGCGCCCACTTGGACAGGGGCCGTACCTGCTCGTGCTCTTCAACGACGCCGAGACCGATGCGCCACCGGCCAAGTCAGGACCGCCGCCGGTGCTGAGCGA
>DATEOL010000254.1:0-5417 GCA_035274025.1 Gemmatimonadales bacterium
AGGACGGGGAGTCGGGTGGCAATGCGCGCGCGTATCGCAATGCTGGTCACGCTGGCCGTACTTCCCGCCGACCCGCCCTCCCGCCTGTCCGCCCAGGCCTACGTACCTCCGCCCGGCGACGCATGGGAAACAGGCGATCCGCGCGCCGCAAAGTTCGATTCGCGACTGCTCGACGAAGCCGTCGCCTTCGCCCAATCCAATCCGATTCCCTGGTCCCATGACCTGGGCGAGCAGTTCAAGGTCCTCGGCGCGCGCGAACACTGGCCCCTCATCCTCGGCCCCTGGAAGAATTGGGACGCACCGAGCGGAATGGTCATCCGGCACGGCTACATCCTCGCCGAATGGGGCGACACCCGCCGCGTCGACGTCACGTTCAGCGTGGCGAAGAGCTACCTCTCCGCGGTTGCGGGCCTCGCGTTCGATCGGGGGATGATCCCTGACGTCGACCAGCCGCTGGCCGAGCTGGTCAAGGACGGCGGTTTCGAGAGCGAGCACAATCGCGCCGTCACCTGGCGCCACCTGCTCACGCAGACCAGTGAGTGGGAAGGCGTGCTCTGGGGGAAGCCCGATTCCGCCGACCGCCGCGCGGGATGGAACCGCGCCCTGCAGGCGCCAGGCACCTTCTGGGAATACAACGATGTCCGGGTGAACCGGCTTGCACTCTCGCTGCTGCGGGTCTGGAAGCGACCGCTCCCCGAGGTACTGGCCGAGTTCGTGATGAAGCCGATCGGCGCGACCGATACCTGGCGCTGGTACGGCTACTACAACTCGTATGTCGAAGAGAGCGGCCGTGTCGTTCAGTCGGTGAGCGGTGGAACGCACTGGGGCGGCGGGATCTGGATGAGCACCCGCGATCACGCCCGCTTCGGCCTGCTGGTGTCGCGGAAGGGACTGTGGGGCGAGCAACGGATCCTGAGCGACTCGTGGATCGACTCGATCCGCACGCCGTCGCCGCTCCGTCCGGTCTATGGCTGGCTCTGGTGGCTCAACACCGAACGAAAACAGTTCGCGGCGGCCTCGGAGCGGAGCTTCTTTGCGCTGGGAGGTGGGGGCAACATGATCTGGATCGACCCGGACCTCGACCTGGTCGTGGTGACCCGCTGGCTCGATCCCGTAAAGACCAATGAATTCATGGGAAAGGTGAGCGCCGCGTTCGCCGGCAGCTGACATGTCCACCCAAGCGCCAGTCAACCTTCTGGACGTCGAGGCGCGCGCCTTCGAGCACCTCACCCGCGAAACCGCGGACTATTTTGCCGGCGGCGCGGAGGATGAGGTGACCCTGCGCGCCAACCGCGAAGCATTCGATTCGGTCCTGCTCCGTCCCCGGTACCTGGTGGACGTGAGCGAGCGCGACCTCCGGACGACGGTGATGGGAACGCCAGTCGAGTTCCCGGTGCTGCTGGCGCCGACAGGGTTCCAGCAGCTGGCACACCCCGATGGCGAGATCGCGACCGCGCGCGCGGCGCATCGCGCCGGCACGATCATGACGCTCTCCACCTTCTCGACGTTTTCCCTCGAGGACGTGCAGCGAGCGACACCGGGGCCCAAGTGGTTCCAGCTCTACGTGCACAAGGACCGCGGGCTTACCCGTTCCCTGGTGACGCGCGCACACGTGGCGGGCTACCAGGCGCTGGTGCTCACGGTGGACGTGCCGGTCCTCGGCCGGCGCGAGCGGGACATCCGGAACGGCTTCGTGCTGCCGCCGTCGCTCCGGGTTGCCAACTTCGACATGGCGAGCGCCGAGAGCCTGTACGACGTCGACCCCGACTCAGGCCTCGCCCAGTTCCATCGCGGCCTTCGCGAGCCTGCGTTCACCTGGAAAGATGTCGACTGGCTCGCGTCGCTCTCGCCCCTTCCGATCCTGCTCAAGGGCGTGCTGCGCGGCGACGACTCCGCGATCGCGCTCGATCACGGCATCAAGGGAATCATCGTGTCGAATCACGGCGGCCGTCAGCTCGACTGCGCGATCCCTGGCATCACGGCATTGCCTGACGTCGTGGAGCACGTGGCCGGTCGCTGCGAAGTCCTGATGGATGGTGGCGTCCGCCGCGGCACCGACATCGTGAAGGCGCTCGCCCGCGGGGCCCGCGCCGTGCTCATCGGCCGGCCGCTGGTCTGGGGCCTGGCCTGGGATGGCGCCGCGGGCATCGAAACCGTATTGAGAATCCTGCGCGACGAATTCGACACCGCGCTGGCGCTGTGCGGTGCGACTTCCGTCAAGGACCTTCCCCCGGGCCTGATCGCCTCCTGAATGACCCCGCCAATCGTCTTCCTGCACGGAGCCGGGCTTGGCGGCTGGATGTGGCGCCCGCAGGTCCAGACCCTGACGCAGTTCCGCTGCATCACACCCGATCTCCCCGGTCATGGCGCGAGTCTCGGCACTCCATGGAGCTCCATCCAGGACGGCGCACGTTGGGTCGCGGAGCTGATCCGACGCGAGGCCGGCGGACGCGCGCATGTGGTGGGACTCAGTCTCGGCGCCGTCATCGGCTACGAGCTGCTGACCGCATTTCCCGATTCAGTCGACCGGCTGGTGCTGAGCGGCGGCAACGGCACCGGCAAGCCGGGCCGCTCGATGATGGGCCGCTTCATGCGCGCCATGATGCCGCTGGCGCGAAGCCGGCTGCTGGTGGCGGCGACGCTCGCCGCGATGAAGATGCCGAAGGAAGACCGTCCGAAGGGTCACCAGGCCATGGCGGAGATGTCCGCCGAGTCCCTGTCGACCATGGTGGAGCAGGTGCTGGCGTATCGCCTGGATGAGGTCCTGCGGTCGCGACCCCACCGCGTGCTTGCGATCGCGGGCAGCATGGATGCTCCCACGATCAGGCACACGGTCAATCGTCTTGCGGAGATGATGCCGAACGCGGAGGCGCGGGAGATCCCGCGCGGACTTCACACGTGGAACTGGCAGTACCCCGAGTTGTTCAGCCGCACAGTCGCCGAATGGTTTCTCGCGACTCGCGACTCCTGACTGGCGACGTTATTCCGGCCGGTCGCGACGACGCCCGCGACGACGCGCCGCAGCGGCCTTGCGCTGGCGCTCGACGCTCGGCTTCAGGTACTCGCGGCGGCGGCGGAGCTCCTTGAGCAGTCCGGCGCGCTGCACCTTGCGGCGGAACTTCTTGAGCGCGTCCTCGATGCGCTCGGCGTCACCCACCTGAACTTCGATCATGCCTGCCTCATCTTCTCTTGGTTTGAATGGAATGGCCGGTTCACCTTCCAGCGAACCGGCCACCCGCGTACCCCGACGTCTGTCGGTGTACCCCGCTTAGCGGCCCAGCTTGACGACGTTCTGCGCGGCCGGGCCCTTGGCGCCCTGCACCACGTCGAACTCGACCTTGTCACCCTCGGCCAGGGTCTTGAAGCCCTGTCCCGAGATCGCCGAATGATGAACGAAGCAATCCTTCTGTCCACCCTCCGGAGTGATGAAGCCGAAGCCCTTGGCATCGTTGAACCACTTCACGGTTCCAGTCGTACGCATTACCTGCTCCTGATGTGTGTGCTGTAATCGGAGCTCGGCATGGCCGACAGGACCGACTGACAGCTTACTTGCGAGGCCAACCCCCCGCTGGTTTGTACAACGCCCTAGCGCCGCGAAGGCGGGCACGGTTGTGGGAACGGAAAAGGGACCCGGTGACGTCGTCTCCAGGCCCCCTAAACCTTCCACGGAACATGTTACGCGATGAAACGCGTACGGCGCTGCGATATAATAATCACCGGGGCGGTTTCCGGCAAGAACGCCCTCCCGGGAAAGGACTTAGCCACGCCATGAGCGCCACTCCCCTCGAGCGCCGAAACGTTTCACGCAAGACCCCCGGCGATGGAATGGTGGAGATCACCAGACCCATCGCCGAGACGCTGTTGAAGCGAGGAATCGAGTTCGACCTCACGTCACCCGCTGGTCATGGGAGGGTCACACTCACATCGATGCCCTGCACCTGCCGGGGCGCCGACAACCCGCATGAACACTGGTTTCTGCGGTCGGATCTGTTCCGGTCATTGGTTCCAGGATCGGAAGTGGAGCTGACGCTTGACGGCAACCGCATCGTGGTACGATCGCCAGTCCGCTAGCTCGCCAGATCAACGGTTTGCCCGCCAGTTGCAACCATTTCGTAGCGGCCCGCGTCTATTAGTGTGAAAATGTCGGAGAAATAAAATGGGCGACGGTCTCGGCGAATTCGAACAACTGGTCCTGCTTGCGCTGGTCCGCCTTGGGGACGAGGCCTACGGGGTCACGGTCCACCAGCAGCTCGAAGGCCGGGCGGGCCGGGAGGTGGCGCTCGGCGCCGTCTACAAGACCCTTGCCCGACTCGAAGCCAAGAAGCTCGTCGCCGCCCGCCTCGGTGAGCCCACGGCCGAGCGCGGTGGCCGCCGCAAGCGCTACTACAACGTCACCGCCCAGGGCCGCCGTGCGCTCGCCCGCAGTCTCGCCGCCATCCACCGCATGACCGCGGGGCTTGGCCTGGTGCCGGACGCCCCATGAGTCCGCATCGTCCGCCCCGACTGACGGCGTGGATCCTCTCGCGTCTCCTTCCCGAGACGGAACGTGACGCAATCCTCGGCGACCTCGAGGAAGAATTCCGCGCCCGCATCGTCCAGCAACGGGGCCTCCGGGACGCACGCCGCTGGTATCGCATCCAGGCGCTTCGCGCGCTCCGCATGACCTCGTCCCCCACAGCATCTCACGAACTTCCCCCCGCGAGGCTCTTCGCCATGGGTGACCTTATTCACGAGCTCCGGTTCGCGTTTCGCCAGCTTCGACACCGCCCGCTGTACGCCGGTATCACGATCTTCACCCTCGCGATGGGAATCGGAGCGAGCGGCGCCGTGCTGAGCGTCGCGAACCCGGTCCTGTTCCGTTCCTTGCCCTATCCCGATGCCGATCGGATCGTGACCATCTGGGAGATCGAAAACGAGGGCGGACAATCCAACCTCGGCTACCCGACCATCATGGATCTGAAGGCCGGGGCGCGGACATTCGAAGCCGTCGCGGCCATCGGTGGATGGGGACCCGTCCTCACGGGTGCGACCGAATCCGAGAGTCTCACCGGCCAGAGTGTGAGCGCCGACTTCTTCAAGGTCCTCGGGGTGAAGCCCGCGCTGGGCCGAGATTTCAAGCCGGCAGAGGACGCCCAGGGACAGAACGGGGTCGTCATCCTGGGCCATCGTCTCTGGCAGCGCCAGTTCCACGGTGATCCCGGCATCCTCGAGAGCACCATCAAGCTCGGGATCCGCGAGTATCGCGTCGTCGGCGTCCTCCCCGCTTCGTTCGAGAGCCTCCTCAACTCCACCGCCGAGATCTGGCGTCCGCTCGGGTACGACGAGACCATGCCGCAGGGATGCCGGACCTGCAGGCATCTCCGCATGGTAGTGCGACTCAAGCCGGGTGCCACGCTCGAGCAGGCCCAGAGCGAAAT
>DATEOL010000255.1:0-2205 GCA_035274025.1 Gemmatimonadales bacterium
ACGCCCATTCACCGCTCGACCAGCACACTTCACCACTCCCTAACCTTCCTGAGCCGTCTCAGGGGACGGGATCCGGCCGCTTCCGATACCGGTCGAACCACTGCTCCCGGATGGAGAGCGTCCGCATCGTGTTCGAGGGCCGGAAGAAGTACGCGTGCCACTCGTCCTGCAGCCGGACCATCGCGGTGGGCACCTTGAGATACTTGAGCGCCGAGTAGTACTCCTCGGTCTGAGGCATCGGGGTGCGCAGGTCCTTCTCGCCGGTGATCAGGATCGTGGGGGTCTTCACGTTGCCCACGTACATGATCGGCGAGCGCCGCAGGTGCTCCGAAGGATCTTCCCACGGCAGCTTGGCGAAGTTGCGGTACCAGCCCGGCCCGTCGGTCGTCCCCACGAAGGACATCCAGTTGGTCACCGGACACTCGGATGACGCCGCCGCGAACCGGGTGGTGTGACCGACGACCCAGGCGGTCAGCACGCCACCGCCGCTGCAGCCGTAGACGAACATGTTGTCCTTGTCGATGTAGCCCCGGTTGAGCACGGTATCGACGCCGGCCATCAGGTCGTCGAAGTCTTTCCCGGGGTACGCGTTCTTGATCGCGTTGCCGAACGCGCTGCCGTAGCCCGAGCTCCCGCGTGGATTGGTGTAGAGCACCACGAATCCCTGCGCCGCGTAGAACTGCCACTCGAACCACATGTAGGGGGTGGCGTACCCGAACATGCCATGCGGCCCGCCGTGAATCGACAGCATCATGGGGTACTTCCGCCTGGGATCGAAATCGGGCGGCTTGATGATCCAGCCCTGGACCTTGAAGCCATCCACCGAGGTGTACCAGATCTCCTCGGTGGCGCCGATCTTCTTGCCCGCGAGCAGGTCGCCGTTCACGTCGGTCACCTGGCGCAGCGTCGGATTCGCGACGTCGAACACCACGATGTTCCCCGGATCGCTCGCCGTGGTGCTTGTCGCCGCAACGATACCGTTGTTGCTGATGCTCGAGTGGGTCAGCCAGTGATCGCCGCTGGTGATCTTCCGCGCCTTGCCGGTGAGCGGTGCGAAATAGAAGTCACTCCGGCCCTCGCTCTGGGCGGAGAAATACACCCCGCTGTTGTCCTGCGCCCACGTCACTCCCTCTGGCGTGCGGTCGAGACCGACCGCGATCTCCCGCGGATTCGAGCCGTCCGCGCTCATCACATACAGGTGATTGGTGATGTAGGTGTCGTCGGTCCAGTCATAGCCGCTGTACGCGATGAGCTTCCCGTCGGGGCTCATCTGGGGACCGAAATCGGGGCCCTTCCGGTGGGTGATCTGGCGGATCTCGCCGCTCCCCACGTTGATCGCATAGATCTCGGTCTCCCGCCACTCGTATTCGGCGTCCTTCACCCGAAGACTCGAGAAGAGCAGCTCCTTGCCGTCAGCCGTCCATACCGGCGCCGAATGATTCCAGGGACCGGAGGTGAGCTGGCGCGGCGTGCCTCCGCTCGCGGGAACGACGAAGAGCTGGGAATGGCCCAGGTCGGCGTAGCCGTTGTAGTCTTGCCGGTAGTCGAGCCGCTCCACGATCTTCGGCTCCGCCACCCAGGACGCGCCCGCCGGCTTGCCGGGAACCGAAGAGTTGAGCGAGCCCGCCTCGGGCACCAGCATGGTGAACGCGAGCCACTTTCCATCGGGCGACCAGGCTACCGCTCCCGGCCCGTAGTCGACCCGCGTCACCTGGGTGACCGCGCCCTCGGCGTCCATGTAGCGGACGAAGATCTGCGCCCCCGAAGGTTCGCCCTGCGCCACCCAGGCGATCCGGCTTCCGTCCGGTGACCAGCGCGCTGAGACGCCGTCCATGAGCCACCGGTTCTTGCTGCCGTCGGTGTTCATGAGCCAGATGGACGACTTCCAGCGGTCGTTCATCTTGTCGACCCACCAGCGGGTCCAGAGCACCTGTTTCCCGTCGGGTGAGATGATCGGTCCGCCGCCCCGGAAGAAGTCGCGCACCTGCTCGAAATCCAGGAAATCCTGGAGCACAAGCTTGTCACGGGTTTGGGCGGAAGCGCTCGGCGGATCGGCGGCCGTCGAAAGGAGAGCGAGGCTCACCGCCAGCAGGCGGATCGGCGGAGGCTGAGTATTCACGTTGTCGACTCCCGTGTGGATGATTTCAGCAGCTTAAGAAGTTACCGCCCGCCTGCCCGTCCGCCCGCCTGCCCGTCTGCCCGTCT
>DATEOL010000256.1:0-8043 GCA_035274025.1 Gemmatimonadales bacterium
CTCCGGAGTGCCGGGGGCGAAAGCGCCAACGGCAGCCTGGAATTGCGCCGCTTCCGCGGGTGTCGCGTGGCGGAGGGGCAGCCGGATGACGCGGTATTGGTTCGGCAGGCCGATCACGCCGAACAGCCGGAGCCAGGGATCGGGGGCGTCGAGCTGCGCCGGCTTCATGGCGCGATTGAAAATCAGCTGGATGGCCTGGAACTTCATCAGCAGGTCGAACATCATCACCGTATTGGCGTCGCGCGAGATGGTGATGCGCGGGGGCGGCCACATCGCGTTCACGACCGGGAGGTCGACCCGCACTTCGCGCGCGAGGGCCTGGAACGTCACCTGGCTCGGCGCGCCGGCGGCAATCGACGCGCTCACCGACTGGCTTCCGACCACCGAGCCCAGCACCCATTGTGGCAGCTTGGCCGTCCCGTCGGCCGCCGTATTCACCTGGAAGGTGAGTCCGAGCGGATTCGGAGGGGCGCCAATCTGACCCTGTCCGCTCAGGACATTGAAGGTGACCTGTTCGCCCTGCACCGGTGCTGCCCCCTTGACCACCCGGACCACGAGCGGCTGCGCGAGCGGCTGGCCCGCGTCGCCCTGCTGGTTGTCTCCCGACACGATGCTCAAGGAATTGATGGTCCGGGGCGGGCAGCACTCGTCGACCCGGGTGGCGAGGCAGAGGATCAGCTCGAGCAACATCGCGTTGCTGTAGAGCATCGGGCGGAAGTGGACCGGATCGATCCGCGCGACCTTGCCCTCGCCATCGAGCTCGATCACCGCGAGGGGCACGCAGCTCTCTGAAGGCTCCCGGCAGAGCCCGGCCAGGGTTTCCGTGATCTTGATTCGGCGGCTCGCCCGGTCGGGCGCGGCCGAGAAGATCGCCTGGCACTGCTCGGTGGTGACCATCTCGGGGAGGCGCGGGGCGCCGGGCGTGATGCGCAGGCGATACCGCTCCCGGATCAGCCCGTTTTCACAGTCGCGCTCGCACTCCGAGACGAGGACCGGGGACGGCTCTGCTTCGCACTCGTGATAACAGATCCAGAGCGTCACCCGTCCCCGTCCGCGGGCCGGCGGTCCGACTTCACGTCCGCAGTCGTCGGTAGGCTGTTTGGGATCGACGCCGGGAGAATCCTTCTCGACGATGATCTCGCGGCCCCATCCGTCGATCGCGACCCCTGGAGCCACGCGGACCTGCGAGTTGTCGGCGGACGCCTTCACGTCGAGCCCACACAGGACGCCGGTGCCGAGCGAGAGCCGGTTCACCAGCCAGCGCTTCCGGTTGCCGTACACCTGTTCCAGCTCCAGGTGCCAGGCGTCGAGCAGCTTGCCGAAGTAGTACCGGTTCCGGACCGGCGTGCTCAGCCGGGACAGCAGTTCACGGGCGGCGGGTCCGCAGTCGGTCATGGTTGCCATGGCTTCTCCCCTTCGCGATTGCTACATCACTGTGGCTGGAACCGACGGCGGCACCGCCGGGGCGCCGCTCGATGGTCCAGCCACGATCGTGTCGATGCCGAC
This sequence comes from Gemmatimonadales bacterium, assembly GCA_035274025.1. GTDB lineage: Bacteria > Gemmatimonadota > Gemmatimonadetes > Gemmatimonadales > GWC2-71-9 > SZUA-320. The sequence continues at coordinate 1,507 of DATEOL010000256.1, forward strand.
GACAGCCTGCAGTCCCACGCGCATGGTGGGCTCGATCCGGCACAGGTGGTACGAGGTATGGGCCGGCTTTTCCCGGTCGAGGATCTTCCGCACCCGGTCGAGCGCTTCGCCGCTGCTCGCTTCGGCCGCATAGACTCGCGCGGTGAAGCAGTGGGAACCGATGCCGAACGCGGGTCCTCCGCGGGGATCTTCGGATTCGATGGTCGAGTGGTTCACCACCGCGCTCGAGCCGAGCACCGCGCCCCCGGGTGGAACCGGTGCCAGCGCGGTGTCGAAGCCGAGTCCCGAACCTGCCGTGCCGAGTCCCCACAGGCCGGGCCCCGCCGCGGCTTCGTCGATGACGACGCTGGCGTCGGCGTAGAGCGCGACCAGCCGTTGGAGTGACGCGCGCGTCCCGCGCACGCCGTGGGCCCGAAACGCGTTCGCCACCGTCGCGCGGCGACGAGCCCCATCCCATCCCTCATCCAGCTCCGTGCCCACCCAGTCGGCCAGCCACTCGAGCCAGGCCGAGCCTGACTCATCGGGAGATGCCCAGGGATCGAAGAGCCGGGGCAGGTCATCGACGAGGTCTCGCTCGCGATTGAAGAGCGTCTCGAAGAGTCCGAGGGCGCGCTCGAGGAACTGGCGGCTGGTCTCGTCGCGCGAGTAGAGCGCGGGCAGGTGACGCAGCCATCCTTCGTCGTCGTGCACCAGCTGCGCCTGGCGAAGCGTCGGCGTCGAGAGGCCGTTGCCGATGACCATTCCCGCGATCCAGAGCCAGGTCGCCGGTTCATTCAGGATCATTCCATCGGCGGAGTCCCAGGGCAGCTCTCGCCACTCACCGAACTGCGCGGGCAGGTCGCGCCGGTGCGCGAGTCGGGTTGCGTTCGACTCGAGGATGTCACCGGTGACGTTGCCGGCGCAGTCCACCGGCATCCCGGGGTCGTCGGGCTGGTTCGAGGTGAGCGTCCACAGCTTGAGGTGCGCGCCCTCGGGCAGCGGATCGAGGTCGAGGTGGAAGCGTTGCCAGCGGGTCGGCTCGGTTGCGGCGTCGAACGGACCGGCGAGGAACGTTCCGCATCCCACGAACGCGGGCTGCCCCAGCGACTGGCGAATTTTCCCGCCGCCGGGCGTGGCGGCCAGGCGCCCCCGGCAGTCGAGCCCGATGCCCGCCGCGGACGCCTGGAGACCGCGCGCGACGCCGAGGAATCGGCCCGTGGCGGCAAAGGTGAAGACCTGCCCCGACGCGAGGTCGGCGAGATGCACCACGCCGTCGCGGGTGACGGCAAGCGACGATGGTATTTGCGCGACCTCCGCGACGGTGGACCACCGGGTCGAGGCGGCCTCGTCCCAGGTGCCGTCGAGTCGATAGACCAGGAGGCGCGCCGGCTGGCAATCGAGCACCAGCAGGCGTTCCTCGGCATCATCAGGCAGGACCGCGATGGCCACGCTGGTCGGCGCGCCGGGTACCGGCTCCTCGAGCTCCCACGCTCCGTCGAGCCCGCCGCCGCGCTCGAATCGCGTGACCTTCCCTCCGGTCCATGCCTCGCCGGCGCGACGGCCCGGATCGGCCACGTACACCCGTCCCCGTCCATCCTGCGCGAGATCCCACGGCTGCTCGAACCCACGATCCCAGATTCCGCGAAGCCCTCCGGTGTGGAGGTCGAAGAGCTGGACCCGGTGGTTTCCCGCATCGGCGACGTAGAGCACATCGCGCCGGCCGACCAGCACGCCGCGCGGGGTATCAAGGAATCCGGGTGCATCCCCAGGTCCACGGATGCAGGCGAGTGGCGCCACCGAGCCGTCGCAGGAGTCGACGCGCAGGATCCGGTGACTGGCGGTGTCGGCGACGTAGAGGTGGCCGCAGGAATCCACGCCCACGCCGGCAGGACCGGTGAGACCGGCGGACACCGCCGGATCCACCGACTCGCCTGCATCGAGATGGGGCAGCTGGGCCAGGCGAAGCTCACCCTCGGGGCCGATCTCCAGCCGGTCGAGCTGGAAGCGGGGCCATGCGAGCTCGAGGTTGAGGAAGCGCGCGGTCGGCAACATGTCCATGCCTCAGTCCTCGATCCCGGTCCACGTCACCGACCAGCGCAACGTGTCCTGCAGCGTCTGCAGCAGCGGAAGGGTGAACGCGGCCGCGGGATTCATCGTGTACGGCGGAAGGCTCAGGTTGCGGGGCATGAGGACCCGGAAGGTGAATCCCGCGGGCGTCGCGCCCTCGACACTGCCGAAGCCATCGAGGATCCGGTTGAGACTGACCTGAGCCCGCGTTCCCACGAGATGGGCCAGGTACACCGGTGTCCGTCCGAATCCCGCCGCGCTGGTATCGACGAACGTTTCCACACCCGCATTGCCGGCGCTGAAAGCCCACGGCGTCTCGCCTTCGGGCGTACTGCCGGCGACGATGTACGGTCGGATATCCGGCAGGGCGTAGCGCCGGTCGGCATTCGAGACCGGAGCGGAGAGGACACACCCTTCGATCTGGGCGGTCGCGAGGATGAGGTCGAGGCCCCTGCGATAGCGCGACGAGGGATTGAGGTCCATCGGTCGCTGCCAGCGGAGCCGCAGGCGCTCCGCGCGCCGCACCGCGCCCGGCCCGGTGCAGACGCCCTGTCGATTCTCCGTGATCGCGAGGTCCTGGTCGGCAATCCAGGAGGCGGTGAGGTACCACGTCCCGGCCGCGGCCACCGCGGGGACGGCCAGGATCTCCTGGTCCGAGAGCAGGAGGTCATGGCCCTCACAGTCCACGCCGTATCCCGGAGCAACCCGCACGATCCGGTCTCCCTTGTCGCCGCTCACATCGAGACCAACCGCGATTCCCCAGTTGTGCAGGGTGCGGTTGTGGAGCCAGCGCAGCTCGCGGTGATAGTCGTGGATGGCCTCGAGGTCGTCGGGGCCGAGCTGCTGGCCCTCGAAGAATGCGGGCCGCTCCAGTCGGGGAATCGGGAGGGAGGGCGAAGTCACACGAAACCTCCTGGGGGATTGCTCGAGCACCCCGCGTTCGATTCAACGCCGGCCCAGGCGATGCGCATCGTCGCGACGCGGCCCAGCAGGCCGAGCTGCACACCGATCACGCTGTCGCCCAGGGTGGAGATCGCCACCAGTCGCACGGTGAACTGGGTGGGATAGAACGACGACAGGGAGATGAAGGGACCGATGAACCCGCTCATGTCGGGCTGCGTCGCGATCCAGGCCACGTAGCGCGGCGTGGAGGAAAAATTCGCGGCCGATGTGTCGACGATCGCGCGAATCGACCAGTTGGCCGGTGTCCAGGTGAGGCCTCCCGCCGGCGTCACGCCGAATCCCACCCTGGGCCTCGTCATCGGGTGGACCGTCTTCCGCAGGTCCGAACTGGGAGCGGTCAGCTCGCCCCAGGGCAGCCGCATGCAGCGGCCGAGCGGAATGTCCATGCCGATGCGGACCCGCTGTCCAAACCCGGGTTGACCGGGTCCGCCCCCGGTCGGCTCCCATCGAGGTCCGTTCCGACCCATCACCACGTCGAACGTGGGCACGGCGATGCCGGACACCAAATCCGCCGGCTCGGGCAGCTCCAACGATTCGGCGAGACTGAACACCTGTCCCTGGCAGTCGAACGCCGCCCCCGCCTGCACGACCACGCTGCGGCGGCTGGGAGTGAGAGCAAGGCCGAGTCCCGTCGCGACTCCCCAGGTGTCGTGGAGCCCGCGCACATGGAGGCCCTGCCACCGCGCCTCGTTCCGGGCGGTGTCTCCGAGATCGCGCGCGAGGAGTCGCGACCCTTCCACGTAGTCGATGCGGTCGAGTCGCGTCATGGACGAGTGACCTCGATCGCGTGCGCACCGCTCGACACCAGCCAGGTCGGCGGGAGGCAGAGGTTGTCGCACAGGGCCGGTGAGCCGCCGCCGACGAGCGAGCAGTCGATCACGTGATCGACTCCGGCGACGCCATCGATGACCGCGAGGATCTCGCTGCGGAACACGTCGCGTCCGAAAGGCCACCCGAGGCCGGCCGGGCCGCCCCGGAGCGGGTCGAGAAAGTCGTCCAGGGCGGCGCGAACCCGGGACTCGACCTGACCGGGATCGGCGTTGCGGTGGGCGCGCACCCGGGCCCGGACCTCGACGGTGAGATACTCCGGTCCCACCACGAGCAGGCGGGTACCCAGCACCCGGCGCCGGTCGAGAAATCGGCGAACCGTCCTGATCAGCCCGCGGCTCGGCGCCGGTCGTCCCTTCGGGAGGGCGGGCATGATCACCACGGTGACCGTGCCTTCGGCATCGAAGCAGGTGAAGTTCGGATCCAGGTTGGCCCAGGCGCGGGCCCGCTTGACGCGCGTGCCAGGGACCTCGATCGCGAGTCGCTCGAAGTCCGCGATGGTCGTGGCGCGCGCCGGCGCCGGGCGCGTTCGCACTGCGTTTCGGTCGGTCTGGTCCAGGGTCACCGGCTCGACCGTGGGGAGGAGCTGGACCAGCCGCTCGTGGGCCCAGAGGGCTTCCGCCGCGCGCCGCTCCACGGTATCGAGGGATTCCTGCTCCGATCCGCCGCGCGCGGCAACCGGATTGCGCATGGATGCAATGCGCGCGTTGGCAGTCCCCGGGACCTGGCCCGCGAGGGCGAGCAGCGCGCGATTCCACGGGTCGTCCGCGATGGTCCAGGAAAAACCTCCGCGCACGTTGCCGTTGGTCCCGCGCGTGGCGGCCCAGGTCGCGAGTACATGCGCTCCGTCGGGGAGCACCCGTCCTCGCACACCATCACCGAACCGGACGACGCCGTCCGCCGGATCGAGCCTGAAGTGACGGTCGTGCGGACCGGAAGCATCGAGGTCGGGCCGCGATGTCCATGTGGCCCAGCTTCCTGACTGCTCGATGGTGGCGAGGTCGATCGCGCCGTCGCACACCTGGCCGCCCGCGAGTCGCGCGATGTGTCCGGGGAATCCTGATCCGGTCAGCGGATGCTCGGCGGCGAGGGTGACGAGCCAGGGCGTCGTCGCGGTGGGAGGGCTGAATTCGAGGACGCGGACGCGAGGCCTGCCGTCGTCCGGCGCGGGCTCCAGCCTGGTCACGCGGCCATCATCGTCGAGCGCCAGGTCTATCGTGACGGGCGTGCCGAGCGGCGGCGCGGTCATGACCGCACCGGTCGCCACCTCGAGGCGGCCCCAGAACGGGACGCGCTGGGTGACCGAACCGGCGTTTTCCACCGGTCCGATGACGACCGGTGCCTCGTCAAATGCTCCCGAGACGAACCGGCACCGAAGCCAGTAAAGCATTTCCGACACAGTGCCCACGGTGACCGCGCCCATGGGACCTGGAACAGCGACGCGAACCATTCCCTCGAGCGAAAGACTCCTGGTCGGGTCCTCGATTTCGGCATTGGCTTCGCTGAGCGGCCGCCACCGATCGAGCGCGCGGTATTCCCAGACCAGCCGGGCCGAGTGATGTACGGGGAGCGTTGAAATCGCCGTGGCGCTGAGGGCGTCGGCGGTGGCAAGTGTTGCGCACCAACCCTCGGGAGGACAGGGACGGCAGGGCACGTCGGGACGGGGAGGCCGGCAGTCGCCTGACGCCTGCCGCTCTGCCTCGATCACCTTGGCTTCCCCGTCTCTCGCATCCTGGAGCAGGAACGCCAGGCTCACCCGGGCGCCGGGGATCAGCGGGTGATCGAACCCGAGGTAAATCGCCGGACTGCGGTCGGGGTCGCTGGAGCTCGCGGGATTGGAGCCGAAGGCGGGGAAGGGTATGAAGCCCAGCGCCGGCCGGGTCCGGTCGGTGAAGCTCGCTCCATCGAACACCTGCACCGCGCGCAGCCGTGCTTCGGTGAAGGTGGTGTCACGATCGAGGCTGAACCCGACGGGTCCCTGGTCCGTTTCCGCGGTGACCACGACGCCGGCCGGGAGATCGAGCCGACCCGTCCCCGTCACCAGGCGGACCTGGACCGCGCCGCGCGCCGCGCGCGGCGGGCGAGGCACGAATCCGGCGAGCGCCATGAACTTCCGGCGGTGACGCTCGGGCACGCGGTTGACGCGATAGAGCAGCCCCTCGACCAGGTAGGCGAACAACTCGATGAGGGTGATGCCGGGATCATGAACGTTGTGATCGGTCCAGGTCCCCCCATATCGCGGGACGAGCGCCACGCCCTCGTCGACGAGATCGGCCCATCGCCTGGTGTCGAGATTGGGCAACGGCAGCGGCATCAGTCGTCTCCTCCCGCGAGCCGAACCGTGAGGTCGCCCGCGACGACGATGCGATCCTCCGGCACGGCGACGTGATCACCGACGGGCGATCCCGCCACAAGCAACGACATCGAGTCGACGTGGTCGAGGTCGGCGAGCGATTCGAGCGCCGCGCAGAGATCCGAGGCGTACACATCGCGGCCGAAGGGCCAGCCGCGTTCCTCGGGACCACCGGTGAGCGGGTGGAGGAACCGCGCCAGCGCTCCCTTCACGGCATCGACGACGGGGCCGGACAGGGCCGGGTGACGGGGACTCACGATCACGTCGACGCCAACCGGGAAGTAGAGCGCGGGGATGACGGCGATGTGACGCGCAATGGCGGCCGGCGCGCGCGCCGCCATGAAGCG